>DGSM01000104.1:0-3759 GCA_002393975.1 Clostridiales bacterium UBA4362 | reverse complement strand
CTTTACTATTGAATTTATTAATGATATTCTATTGTTAATAAATTTCTAAATATAAAAAAATATATAAAGGAGATTAATTATGATTTGTCCTAATTGTAATAAAGAAAATAATCCTGGGGTCAGCTTTTGTGTAAATTGTGGAACAAAGCTTAGTCCTACGCCACAACAAGCACCAAATACTCCACCAGCAAATCCTTACGAGTATAAAGATCCATCAGTTGCAAACACTACTCAATACAATCCTACACCTACTCCTACCTCACAACAATTTGCTCCAGACCAATTTTCAACTCAAAACTACAATCAATACAATCAAGCAAACAATTATGCTCAACCACAAACAAACAATGGAATAGAAGATGATGATCAAGTTAATCGTAAAGCTAAAAAGTTTGCAATTATAGCTTTGTGCTTATATTTTGGAAGGAATCTTTTAACCATTGCAGGAGCATTCTTAAGTGGTATACTTTCATACTTAAGCACATATGATTCTTCAAATAGCTCTTATTCTTTCTATTCAGGAACTACTAGCCTTCTAGGACTTTTATGTGAAGGTCTAAGCATGGGTTGTTTTATTGCATCCCTTGTTTTAATTATTATGGCCAAAGTTAAAGTTTCTCAAAGAAAACTTAAGAATACTTTTGTTAATGTTTCATTTTGGGTAATAATTGGATGTATTATAGCAAGTGTTGTTCTAACAATTATAGCCTTTGTATTATTGTTTGCTGCATGCGGAGCAATGATTACTGCATGTGATTAAGAGTTATTTTTTAATTTAAAAATTCAAAGGAAAATAAAATATGATTTGTCCAAATTGTAGAAAAGAAAATGGTGATAATGTCAGATTTTGTTCAGGTTGTGGATTTGAAATAGGTAAAATGACTAATACTGAACCCAAGATTGAATCTCAAATAGATCATGATCTAAAATCACCAGAAGAATTAGAAAAAATTAAAAAAAGTGCAAACATATTAACCACTATTTCTATTGGCTTACGTTTATTTGATATAGTATTACTTATAATCTCATTTGTAATATATATATTCTTAAAAGATATTAAAACAATAATAGGCTCTCCTGTTATGCCTTTTATTGTTGGTTTTTCAGCATTATGCTGTTTAGCTTCAATAATTTTAGTAACTATTGCTTTGGTTAAAGTAATAAAAAACAAAATAACAAGCAAATATGTTATAATCACTTTCATTTTACATTTAGTTCTTGTACTAATTAGTATTACAATAGTGTTGGCTATCTGGACGTTTAGTGCAACTACTTTTTGTATGGATGCGTGTGGCTGTAACGATTTGTCAAGTTGTGGTTAATTTATTAGGAGTTAAATATTTTGAATAGTCATATTTATATACCAAATCTAAATTTTAACTACTATGGTGTAAGCTTGTTAGTTAGTTTTTTAGTTTATTTAATTATATTGGTAATTTTATCAATTAAAGAAAAATTTAAAAATTATGAGATAGCAATCCTAGCTACTTTAGAATCTATAGTTTGGTTAGTAGCAATATTTTTCTTTAGATCATCATTCTATGCATTGATACTAATAGCGATTGCAGGTTTAATTTATTATTTTATTTTTAAACCAGATTCGAAACAATTATTTGCAATACTAGTATTTAGCGTTCCACTTATATATGCTATTGGAAAAATTGGATGCTTCATAAATGGATGTTGTTATGGAATTGAGTATTCTGGACCGCTTCATGTAATTTATGAACATTCAGATAAAGCACCAAATAACACAAACTTATTTCCAGTACAATTAGCAGAAACCATTACAAATTATATAATATTTATAGCAGCAATTATTGTTTATCATAAGAAAAAAGATATAAGATATACTCTTCCCTTTAACTTAATTGCTTGCAGTATAGTAAAATTTGCTCTTGATTTTCTAAGAACTCCTGGAAAACATATTATTTCTTTAAATCAAATCTTTTGCATTATTGCTGCAGTTATTGGAATAATATTATTAATAAGAATAAGGAAACAACAAAGAAATAAAGAATAACAAAGAAAATAAATATAAAATTATAAAAACATAAAATCAAAACAAAAAATCACTAGCCTAAGCTAGTGATTTTATTTTTTTCTTTAAATATTAATTTGCTTCTATATATTCTGTATAATATGTGGTTCCATCTATTACTTCTGTTGATGTTACTCGATGGCTATTGTCTTCTATATCAGAAACATTTCCTGAAATTGTTCCAGTCATACCTTTTACAATTCCATCGTAGAAATTATAAGTTCCTAGATTATCTATGCCAATAGTTTTACCTATAACAACTGGTGAAGAACTATTAATATTGCCATCTTTAGTACCCATTATCAATGTTCCATCATTAGATATAGCTTGCTGCTCTTCGCTAACAACTACACCCCCTGTGATTGTAGTAGTAGCTCCTGGTAGGTTTTGAATAGTAGCTCTTTCCAATGTAGTATACTGTTGTTGTGCCAAGCCACTTGCTTTAGAGCTTAAATATGCATCACCAGTAATTAAAACATTACCAAAATTATAAATTGCTTGTCTATCACCAGTAGCTATAATACTTCCACCTGAAATAGTAAAATCAGCGCCCGTATTATTGTTAATAGCTCCTGCATTACCATTTGTTTTTATAGTACCACTAACCATTAAACAAGTGCCTTTATTTTCTACAACAGTATCATTTCCTGTATGGTTAATTGTATATGTTCCAAAATCAAGAATAATATTTTGATTTTTATTAATAGTTGCTTTTTGATTAGAATCCACATTTCTCGTAAGAGTAATTGTGGTTTGAACATTATTAGGTACTGCATTTACAGCTTCTTGCAAACTTCCATATCTAGAACCATTTACCACAAAACATTTATTATCTGCCCAATGAGCATAGTATGTAATATCATCTGTTATTATAGTATTCTCATCAATTTGAGTACCATCAGTAGGGTCTGTAAACCATCCATCAAATAAAAATCCATTTCGTATTGGAATTGGTAAAGTTCCAATTGGATTTCCTGATTTTACTCCTCTTTCTGTTTCAGAAACACTTCCTCCATTAGGATTGAAGGTTACTGTTTTATATTCCTCGTTTGATAATATAATGTCATGGTAAAGAGCATCATCAATGGTTTCAGTTAAGTGAACTATCTCTAGATTATCTGTATCTGTAATTAATGCTTCATTATTTACAGCAGCAGTTTTACCTTTTATTATTCCATCATAGTAGCTATATTGAGGTGTACTACTTACTCCATATGTACCACCTTGAATTATAGGAGTAGTATTATTTGACTCACCACCTTTAATACCAATAATTAATGTTCCAGCATCATTTTTAACACCAATAAAATATTTCGAAACGATAGTACCACCTGAAATGGTTAGGGTTCCTCCATTTAGATTATGGACTGCTGGTCTTTTGTTATTAGCATTTGATTGGTTACCAACTGAACTTAAGTATGCACTACCTGAGATTTCAGTAATACCACCATTATTATAAATAGCCTGCTTACCATTAGTATTGGTCATCATAATAGAACCACCACTAATATATAGTTTTCCCGTAGAACTATTATCAAAAGCTGATTCATTTTGGACAGTTTGTTTTATTGTTCCATTAGAAATTCTAACTGTACCACTATTCTTAAATACAGAATTAGTATTCTTATTTGTTATAGTAAAATTATTAAGATCAAATGTAATGTTTTTGTTTTGCGCTACAATTAGGTTTTCCGTCGTATCTTTTAACAATTCCACTA
>DGSM01000118.1:21070-30544 GCA_002393975.1 Clostridiales bacterium UBA4362 | reverse complement strand
AAGAATATAATAGAGAGTCAATATGGAAAGTATTTATCCGTTTATTCAATGAATAGTAAAATAAGTGGATATATTTCTACTGTTGGAGCGATAAAAAAATTAATAATTGTTTTAGATGTTTTCCTTTTTGTGGTAGGCTTTTGTGCAATATTTGGATTAACTCTTATTTGCACAGATTCAAGAAAAAATGAATGTGGCTCTTTACTTTTACTTGGAAAAACAAAAGCATTTGTATGGAGAGTATTTTCATTGGAACAAGTAATAGTTTGTTTAGTAGCTGTTGCAACTTCAATAATAATTACTTTATGTGTAAAAGGGTTGTTTATAGTAAGTATAGAAAATTTAGTTAATGCTCCTATAATGAATAGTACTTTAAGTGTATTTACTAATAGCACTATTATATTAGGAATTGACTTGATAATAGGTTTATTATCAACAGGAATAGCAGTTTATAAACTATATAAAATAGAACCTTGTGAATTGATAAAAGAGAGTGCATAAAATGAAAATTAAAGTAAAAAAAGTATCTAAATCATTTAAAAAGAAAACTATAATAAAAGACCTTTCATTTGATATAGATGATACTGGATTAATTTGCCTAAAAGGAGAATCTGGTAGTGGAAAAACAACAGTATTAAATCTTATTAGTGGACTGCTTAAAATAGATGAAGGATCTATTTTTATTGATGGAAAAGAAATAAAAGATATAAAAAATCTGCGCAAAGATTTTATTACATATTTGCCTTGTGGGAACAGCTTGATTGAAAGTTTAACCATTATAGAAAATATTAATCTTGTTTCAGGGATTTCAGAAGAAGAGGCAAGCAGACTACTTTCGAAGCTTAAAGTTTCTAGCAGTGTTTATTATCTATATCCTAGAGAAATATCAACAGGTGAATATAAGCGAGTGTGTTTTGCAAGGGCTCTTGCTATGGATACACCATTTTATCTTTTAGATGAACCAACAAGTAATCTTGACGAAGAAAGTGCAAAGATCTTAATTAAGGAAATAACGGAATTAAGTAAAAAGAAAGGTGTTGTTGTAGCAACCCATGATAGTAGATTGCTAAAGAAAGGAAAAAGTGTATGTCTAGACGAAAAATAATAATTATTATTTGTATTATTATTTTAGTTATAATATGTTTAGTAACGGCTATAATCTTTTCAAGAAAAGAAAAACAAACTATTACACTATATGGAGAGTATTCTGAAATTACGACAGATAATGAAGAAATAGCTTATCAGAAAAGCTATCTTATGATGGATTGTTGTGAAGAGTGGAATGCTCTTTATAAGGATATGTTGAAAATAGACAATCTTGTTGCTGTTGAAGGATATGAAATATATTTGTATGACCAAAATGGAAAAAATATAAATGGAACAATCGCTTATAAATTTATTCCAACAAAAGGCTTTAGTTCTTATATACAAAAACACAAAGCAGAAGCTGATGGAAAATTTGATATATATCATTGGACAGAAGATAGCGGTTTAGAATTAATTTCAGAAAACAGTACTGACTATAAAGTTATTTCAGAAAAGCAAGGAATTTTTGTGCTAGCTTATACATCGAACGAAAAGGTAGAAAAACCATTTGTAAGTAATCCAGAATGTACAGGGCAATGCCGAGCTTGTGAATAAAACATAGATAAAAAAGTAATAAAAAAAGATTAAATTAGACTCACAAAAATTGACAATTAAAATACATAAGTTTAAAATAAAATTAATTATATATTTTAGGTGTTATTTCGTGGAACAAAAGAGACTAAAGAGAATTTCAATTAAATATATATTGTTCATAATAATAGCCATAACATTAGTTATAGCTATTATTTTTGCTGTATTTAATACTTTTAAAACACCAAAAATTGATGAGGTTACGATTTATAATCCAGTTGCCGAAAGTGACATTGAAATTGTCCAACGTAGCGATGATAAAGAGATTGATTTGCATTCTATTATTTCTCAAAATGAACAAGAAGTACTTATAGAACAAATTATTAGACAAGAAATGAATATAGATTTTAATACACAATATAGAGAAAATTCATCTTTACAATCTGGTCAAATGCAAACAATTCAAGAAGGAAAAGATGGTAAGCAAGATGCTATTACAAGATGTGCTTTTAAAAATGGGGAACTTATTTCTACATCTTTAATTTCATCTGTTGTTACAGAAAGCTCTATAGATAAAATAGTTGAAATTGGTACAAGCTCTGTTGCAAGTACCTATGTTCCTATTGTTGGAGATAAATTACAAGTAATCATTAATGGTACTATTCTTCATGTTACTTCAAATGAAGAATCACAAGAGGTAACTACTCTAGCTATTGGCGAAGAGGTAGAAATGAAGAAAAAAGAAGGTGATTGGTACTATGTATCTAAGGATAATTATGTTGGATGGTTAAAATCTAATCAAGTTCAATATGTCAATCCAAATAATGATGGCGATGGCGATGAACATCGTATTCAATATACAAGAGAACAATTATCTAGTACCTTAGGATTTAGTATGCTTTTAAACACTAGATCAGGATTATCTTTGGAACAATTTAAGCAAATACTATCAGGTGATAGTAATGATAAAAATCATATTTTTGAACAAAATGCGGAATATTTTTATTATATCGAGCAACAATATAATATAAATGGCGTTTTTGTTGCAGCAGTAGGAATCCACGAAAGTGCCTTTGGTACTTCTTATTTGGCAACGACCAAAAGAAACCTTTTTGGATATGGAGCTTATGATAGAGATCCAGTAAATAGTGCAAACCATTTTGGCTCATATTCAGGAAGTATAGACTTGCTTGCAAGAGTGTTCCAAAAGTATTATTTGAACCCTAAAGGAACTGTACTTGCTGATGGTGAAATTGCACAAGGAACATATTATCATGGAGCAACTTTAACAGCTGTTAATCAATGCTATGCAAGTGACAAAAATTGGGCACGTGGAGTGTATAGATGGATGACTTATTTATACAACAAATTGTAAAAAAGTTCTTGATATTTTAATTGCCTTAGTGTATGATATTATAGAAGTATTTATCGGTCTCAGAAGGGGAAATATATGAAAAAAGCAAATAAATTTTTAATACTTATGATGACAATTTTTGTTATGTTTTTTATCGTGCTAAATTTCACTTCACATACATCTGCGGTAAATCTCCAAGACCCTAATCAGTCAGATGCACTTAATTCAATAATGCCTACAGATGCATCTAGACAAACAGCATATCAAACTCTTGGAGTAGATCCAAATAGCACAATAGGAACAATTAGCTCAGCAAGTCAATCAGGAACATCAGCATTACCAGCAATGCCAACAAACCAAATTATTTCTGATGACACAAAAAGTAAGTTAGTAGAATTAAAAAATAATGAATTGACAACATTAAATGAATATCAAGCAGCTTATGGTGGAGCTACATATGGATTAGTTGCATTTATTTTAAATAAAGTTAGAGTATATAGTATTCCATTTTGTATTTTAGGAATAGCTATAAGTTCGATTTACCAATACATCGTTGGACACAGACAATTAGAATATAGAGATAAAGGCTTTAACGCTATGGTATCTATGGTAACAATATTAGTAATATGCCAAGTTTTACCATTAGTATTTGCTATAGTAGTTAAAGGTTGGAGGGGCTAACAAATGAAGGTTTTATTCGCAGTAAGTAACGATGGTGTTACTTCATCGGTTGTACAGAAATATCAACAAAAATATAAAGAAATTATTACTAAAAAAAGCGTATATTATTTTAATGCAATTATTAAAGAATTGCAAAGAGATAGAACATACGATGCTTTAGTTATAGGTGAAGATTTAGAGCCATTAGCAAATAATGACTACGCTCAAGCAGATAAGTTTATTTTTGAAAAACTAGATGAAATAAGTGATGAAGCATCAAAAAATTCAGGCGAAGATATACCAATAATTTTTATATGTGCAGACAGAAGAACTAGAGAGGATGCACTATTAGTTAAATTATTTGGAATCGGAGTATACAACGCTTTAGTTGAAAATGACAGAAGTATTGAAAAAGTCTGCGAATTAATTTGTAAACCAAGAAGTAAAAAAGAAGCAAAGAATTATTATAAACTCGAAGGTGGAGATGTATCATATTCACCAGCGACTGATAGCGAAATAGATGAGGCACAAGTTCAAAACATTCTTAATTATTTTGCTAAAGTTGGAAATAATGAACAAAAGATTGTTCAAACGTTTGATCACATAGCAGATCAGTATACTGACACACAACTCAGACTGATAATTAATGTACTGCCTCTGCCAGTCAAGGCTACTTTAGAGAGTAGCTCTCCTCGATATCAAAAATTGATGAATGGCGGAACAGTATTATCAAATGGTGAATACCAGAAGTATTCAGAAAACAATCCTAAGAAACCAACATCTCTTGACGCTGTTACTGTAATAGATATTACAGATAGCAGAGCAAACAAAAGAAGGGATGCAGCCCAAGTTGTTATTCCATCTAGTATGAATTTTGGAGATAATTCAAGCATGGGTGGAAGCACAGTGGATGCTTATAATAATCAAAGGAAGAATGAAAATATGAATGAGAATGAAAATATAAATCCAAATATGAATCAAAATTATGGCGGAGCAGTTACACCTAATTCAAACCAAAATCCTTATGGTAATCCATATGGACAGCAAATGCCTTATGGGGGACAGCAAATGCCTTATGGCGGACAACAAATGCCATATGGTCAAATGCCACCAATGGGAAATCCAATGGGTAACCAAATGCCAAATCAACCACCTATGGGAGGATATGTACCACAACCAATGCCAAATCAAATGCCTATGGGAGGATATGGACCTCAGCCAATGCCTAACCAAATGCCTATTGGAAATAATCCAATGCCACAACAACCAGGCCCAATGCAAGTACCAGGTAGTCAACCAATGAACCCACAACCAGTACAACCTAATCCAAACACAAATGTTGACCCTAATATGAATAATATGCCAGGAGCTCCTGTACAAGGTAATAATCAAATGCCAGGACAAGTTCCATTTGGTGTTCCACCAATGCCTGGAACAAATCCTAATGAGCAACAACAAATGAATAATCCAGTTGCACCTGTACAAGAAAGTGCTCCAATGCCAGAATCAATCCCAATGCCAACAGAACCAGAACCACAACCAGAGGTTACACAAGTACCTATTCCAGATATGAGTACACCGGATATGAGTACAACTGTTGAAACATCTAGCTTGGGAATGGATAATGAATCAATGGGAATGGCTAGTAATGAATTTTCATCAGCTTCTATGGATGAAGTATCACAAACAGACATGCAAACATTACCAAGTGAAGGTTCTCCATATGTATCAGATACTAATTCAGGAGAAGCATTTATAACAGATTCAGTTCCTGAAATGGCACCACAAAATACTATGGAAAATAACGATACAACAGTTAACTTTGATTCTTTAAATGCAAGTGATTCAGAAGGACCACTTCCTGGATTTGAAGCAGTTGAAGAAGATGAGAAAAAAGATGATGAAGGAACTTTACCGGGATTTGAAGAAGTTAATACAACACCAGTTGTAGAAGAACCACAAGTAGAAACACCTGTAAATCCAATGGCTGGACCACAAGTGCCACCTCAAATGGAAACTCAAATCCCTGGACCTAATCCAATGGGACCAGCACCTATGGGACCTGGACCAATGCCAAATCAAGTTCCACCTGCACCACAAATGCCACAAGGACCAAATACTGCATTTGATCCAAATTACATGCCAAATTCAGACTATGGTCAGGCATCAACTTACAATCATCCAGCTAATAACTTTGGTACACCTCAACCAATGAATGTACCAATGCCAAATAATAATTTCAGCCAACAACCACCTATGGGACCTAATGTTATGCCAAATCCAAATGGAGTAGCTCCTATGGGTAACGGAGATGGAAGTACAACAGATTCGCAGTCGGCTGACGACGGGAGTGGAGTCCTGAGTAATCAATAGACCGATTACTTATATTAGCGAACTAAATAATATAAATAATCAAAACTTTAACCAAAATAGCGACAGCTATGTAACAGATACACCAATGATAAATGCAAATGAACTAAGATTCGGAAACGGAAAAATAGTTTCATTTGTAGGAACTACTAAAAATGGAACTTCATTTATAATTAACAATTTAGCAACACTTATGTCAGATCAAAATATAAATGTTGCAATTGTTGATTTAACTAGAAACAAGAATTCATATTATATGTTTACAGATAATGATGAAAACTTGACTAGAAGAGCTTCAGAAAGTTTAAGAAATCTATCAAATGGAAGAGTAGAAGGGTTAAAGGTTGGGAATAGCTTAACCATCTTTACAGCTACTCCAGATGAGTTTGAAGATTCTTTTAATAAAGCAAATGTTATTTCTTTATTATCTCAAAACTTTGATATTGCTTTATTAGATTGTGATTTTCATACCGATGTAGATTATTTTACTTATAGCAATGAAGTTTATTTAGTTCAATCAATGGATGCATTAACAATTCAACCTTTAACAAAGTTTTTAAGTGAATTAAAGGCTAGAAATCTTCTAGATGAAAATAAGTTAAGAGTTATAGTAAACAAACATGTTAGACTAAAAGCTCTTACAACTAGAATGATTATAGGAGGTATGTCTAGATATAATGCTCCATCAATGTCATTGCAAAGAGATTTATTTGATAAAGACAATATTAGATATATAGAAATTCCTTTTGAGGAAGAAGTATATATTAAATATATTGGTGAAATAGCATCATGTAAAATTACTTTAAATGGATACACACAATCTTTTGTAGATTCTCTAGAACATTTGAAAGAAATGGTTTATCCAATTGATTCTAATCAAAATTCTAGAAGAAGAGCTAGAAAAGAGAAGGAAAAGAAAATAAAAATAACAGGCAAAAATACACAAAATGTGCCTATTAATCCTAACAACTCGTTCGATCCTAATATAAATAATACTTTAAATATGATGAAGAAAAATAATCAATATTAAATGGGGAGGAAAGAACCTTGGTAACAATGCTTTTGGTAGTACCACTTATTATATTGGTATTAGTGCTATTGTTGCTCAATGTCCAAATCCACAAAAAAGTAGATACATTTAATACTCTTAATGAAAGAGTAAATGGATTAAATGTATTACAACAATTTATGGATACATTGAGTGAAGATTCTTCAATTAATGAAAAATTAGCAAATATTAATGATATTATAATTGGTAAATACAATATAAAATATTCTACAATCGTAGTTTTCGATGGAGCAGATTACGTAGTTAGAGCATCTAATGTTGATAGAAAACATTGGGATACTTTAAGAACTCTTCAATCTGAACAAGTATTTAAAGATAGTATTCAAAATGCTATACCAAAATACATAACAGTTGATAATGAAAGTGAAAAATTAGCTTATCAGAAAACAGAATTTGGAAGAGCAAAATGTGCTATATTCTTCCCACTATATGTTGATAATGTATATATAGGTTATTGGATTATTGAGGGTAGTAAACCTCATGAGTTTGATAAAGTTGATACTACTATCTTGGAAGTTGTTAGAAATAATATAGTTACAATGCTAAAAACTGTACAAAATCAATCTACTATTGAAAATATTGTTAGAGATGATCTATATTCAGGATTAAAATCAGCAGAGTATCTATATGGTGAAGGAAAGAAGATTATTGATCAACATACGACTTCTGCAATATGTATATTTAAAGTTGTAAATCTACCAGATATTAATAAAGATATTAGTAGAAAAACTGGTGATATGTTAGTAACAAAAATATCTGAATTTATGAAAAATAATTTAGGAAAAGACTATATCTTTGTTAGATATATGGGGCCTAAATTTGCAATAGTATTTTCAGGAGCTAATCCAAATGGAGTACAATCTTTTATGGAAGACATGAAGAAACAAATGGAAGCAATTAGCGTACCAGCCCAAGAAGATTACTATGATAAATTAAGTGCAGGAGGAACACCAAGATCTAGTTTACCTGAGATTACAGTTAGCCCAACAATTAGAATTGGAATTGCAAATTATTATAAAGGAACACAATTGGATGGAGCTTTTAAGAAGCTAGAGCAATTTATTGATTCTAATAATGCAGCAAACATAACAGTTTTATAGAAATTTAGGAGGAATAATAATGGCAACAGATGAAACACTTATGTTCAATATGGATAAAGAATCTAATGAGGAATCAAAGGAAATACTTAAGAAAGTATATGATGCTCTTGAAGAAAAAGGTTATAATCCTATAAATCAAATCGTAGGTTATATTCTATCAGGTGATCCAACATATATTACCAGCCATAATGGAGCTCGTAATTTAATTAGAGGAATAGAAAGAGATGAGCTTCTTGAAAAGATGGTGAAAGAATATATAGGAAAAGATAATAAATAAATTTATTAGACTCACTTTTGCCAAAAGTAGAAGTGAGTTTTTATTTTAGAAAGGACAATATGGGAAGAATTCTAGGAATAGATTATGGTGAAGCAAGAACTGGAATTGCTATAAGTGATCCACTTGGAATAACTGCACAAGGTTTAGAAACAATTAATTCTGGTGGTAGTGATAAGGTTATATTGAGAAGAATTGCAGAAATTGTAGAACAATATGAAATTGAAAAATTTGTTATTGGAAATCCTTTAAATATGGATGGTACAGAAAGTGAAAGAAGTAAGCTAACACAAGAGTTTATTCATAAATTAAACTCTCGTTTTAATACGATTCCTGTCTTTTCAGTTGATGAAAGACTTACTACTGTTGAAGCACACAGAACTATGAATGATTTAAACATTAAAAACAGAAAAAAGAAGGATGTAGTAGATACTATTGCTGCTGTTTATATTTTAGAGCAATATATGAACTCTAAAAAGTAGCAAAGCATTGATTTTGCTAAGCTTTTATAGTATAATATTATAGATAATTATTTAAAATTTTTATATAGAAATGAAAGGAGACAAATCATGGCAACAGTTTATTCTGCAGGTGATTTTAGAAATGGAACAACATTTGAAATGGATGGAGTAGTTTATAGAATAGTTGAGTTCCAACACGTTAAACCAGGAAAGGGAAGTGCATTCGTTAGAACAAAAATAAAGAATGTTATAACAGGATCAGTTTTAGAGAAAACTTTTAATCCTTCAGATAAATTCCCAGCAGCTGAAGTTGAGAAAAAGGAAATGCAATATTTATATAATGATGGTGATTTATATTACTTTATGGATAATACTACTTATGAACAAACACCTTTAAATGCTGATCAAATTGGAGATAGTTTAAAATTCTTAAAAGAGAATATGGATGTTAAACTTTTATCAATCAAAGGAAAGGTTTTCGCTATAGAACTTCCTATTAGTGTTGAATTAGTAGTTGAATATACAGAACCAGGATTTGCTGGAAATACAGCTACAACATCTGGAAAACC
>DGSM01000118.1:0-20954 GCA_002393975.1 Clostridiales bacterium UBA4362 | reverse complement strand
GATGTTGTAAGAATTGATACAAGAACTGGTGAATATATGGAAAGAGTCTAATATTAAAATAGTATTACAATAATTTTTATTAATTGAAAGTAATAATTAATAGAATTATAATTTACATATGATATTTAGATAAATTGGGGGAAACAATGAAAAAAGTATTAAGTGCTATTTTAATTACTATTTTAGCTTACAGTGTCATTTTTGCAACTGCTGTATTTGCAGCTTCAAATATAGCAATTCAGACAAATTCTGATTATACTGCAAATAAAACAGCTGAAAGTAAAGATTTTGCAACAACTGTAGGATCAAAGATTCAATTATATGTTAGATTAATTTCTAATGGACAAGTAGGAGGAAATCCTCTAAAAAATGTACAATGGGAAACAAGTAATGTCCAAGTAGTAGCAATTAGTGAGACTGGATTAATTACAGCTTTAAAAGCTGGAACATCTACTATTACTGCTAAATATGATGGTGGACAAGATACTATAAAAATAACAGTTGGTTCTGGAACACCTTCAACTGATGTTCCTGAACAAGATGAGAACACAACAAGTGGTGGAGGATCTAGTGGAGGAGGTTCTTCTGAACAACCATCTACAGGTGGAGAATCTGGAAGTGGATCTGGTAGTGAGTCAGGTTCAGGTTCAGGTGAATCTACTGGGGGTACAGCTATCGTTGAAGATGGATGGGCTGACTTTTCTAAAGCAAAGTTTGAAGTAAAGAAGGATGGAACATCTAGTGCTAATTTATATATTACAGGTGTTACTTCTTTACCTGAAAGTGCTAATGACTTCCATCTTTTTATTACAGAAAGTGCTAATAAGCCAACTATCGATGGAAAAAATGTTGATGGTGTAGAGTATACTAAAGGACTATATGTTAATTTTGACAAGAATAACCCTAATACACTTGTTATTCCTAATATGGAAAAATATGTTGAATTAAATAAAGATTATTATTTTTCTATTGTACAAGATAAAGATTTAAAAACTTCTCCATATTATGAATTAAAACTTGTTTCATATGGTACAAAAATGGTAAGACCAGAAGAACCTAAATATACAGACTTTTTCTTTGCAACTTTTACATCATATGATTCAGATCAAATTGTTACTACTTTGACACATGATGAAGGCAACGCAAGAAAAATGCAAGTAAAAATTGGAAAGATTACTGATATTTCTATCCTTAAGAAGATACAAAATAAAGATTCAAATGGTTTTGCTAGCTTATTAAACTATTCAAAGAGTGCTTCTGCTATTTATGATAAAGTATTAAATTGCGATTACGATGGAAAATATGCAGGATACGCTATTGAATATTGTTCTGGAAGTGCCGATAATTATAATTTAGGTCATGAAGTCATTGATCTTAGCAAAGTTGAAGATGGAGCATACTACTATTTATATGTAAAAACTGATGATGAAAATGGCAAATACTATTCATATGAAGGTATTACTTTAGCTCTTGGTAAAGTTCCTAACGGAAAGCAATTCTTACATTATTATGGCAGCGATGATTTTAAATGGGCTGATTGGGGAACAGATGGAAATGGTGTTCTAAATGGAAATCTAACTAAAGATCCAACAACTCCTGATGGTAAATTACCTCAAACAGGTGTTAGCGAAGGAATCTTAGCTATGATTGCAGCAACAGCAATTCTTACAGGAGTATCATTTATAGTTTATTCTAAAAATAAAGATTTAAGATAAATTAAATATTAAAGAATGTCCCAAATAATGGGGCATTCTTTTTTTGTGTGAATAGCTTGTTTCCTTGACTATGATTTTTTGCAATGATAAAATACCTAATGATAAAATGTGATATTTGTCTAATATTGTATTTATTATCATACATAAAAAATTTACGTAAAGATAACACTTAAAAATACGGAGGAAAAGTTTTGAAAAGATTAATAACTAAGTCTATACAAATAACTCTTATAGCTATTTTATTACTTAATGTATTAATGATTCTTTTAAAAATAGATGTTTCTAATGCTGATACAAGTTCTATAACTGTTAAAGGAAAAAACACAGCTGAAACAATTTGGCTTACACTTAGACAAGTTTATGGTTATACAGATATTGCAACAGCAGCTATTATGGGTAATCTTCAATATGAAAGTGGATTAAGGCCTAATAATGCTGAAAACCTTTATGTTGGAAACAATTCATCAGGAACAGAAGATAAAGACATTGCTTATACTAATATGATGAACAATGATAGAGCAGCTTTTTGTGATAAAGATGTAGCATATGATGGCAATACTAATGGTAGCTTATCTATTGGTGGTAAGGCTAGAAATGGCTATGTAGGATATGGTTTAGCTCAATGGACTTGGTGGAGTAGAAAAGCGGTTTTATGGGATTATGCTCATGAAGCAGGAGTTCCTATTGATGATATAGGAATTCAATTAAAGGTTTTAGATTATGAGTTAAATACAGGTTATAAAACATGTAAAGAAGTAATGCAATCTACAAATGATTTAACAGAAGCTACTACCGCATTTTTAAAGCAATATGAAAAGCCTGCAGATCAATCTGATAGTGTAGTAGCTAAAAGAACTGCTGCAGCAACATCTTATTATAATACATATTCTGGTTCTACTTATTCTGACAATTCTGTTCAAATAGAAACTAATTGCAATCAGATGGTAGTAATTAAGAAAGATAATGTTTATTTATATAAAGAACCTAAGACAAGTAGCACAACAGCTGCTACATTACAAAATGGACAAGTTGTTACTAGAATAAATAATTCTGGAAAATATGTATCAGATGGCAAAACTTTTGATGGAATTCTTTTAGCTAATGGAAAGAAAGGTTTTGTTCTTAGAGAAAATCTTAATACTTCTGATTTTAGTAATGTCTATAAGGTAAAAACAAGTTCTGGAAATGGAGTAAATGTTAGAGCATCTAAATCTACTTCATCTACTAGAGTAACTGGAATAGATGAAGGAGGACTTGTAACTGTTCTTGAGAAAGGTACTTCATTAGAGAATGGTTACTATTGGAGCTATGTTACTGCACCAGATGGTATTAAAGGATATGTAGCAAGTAACCTATTAGAAAAATTCTTAAATGATGTAGAAGAACCTGGACCAGATCCTGAACCAGAACCTGAGCCAGAGCCAACTACACCACCAGTAGTTTCTAATGATTCTTTCAAAGTTGATAATACTAATAATCAAATAAAGATGGTACCAAGTGCAGATTATAATACTTTTAAGAGTGTATATAGTGATGTAGTAATCAAAAAAGCAGATGGTACAACTATTACCGAAGGACTAATTGGAACAGGATATAAGATTACAACAGGAGGAAAGACATATACTGCTGTAAAACTTGGAGATCCAACTGGAGATGGCAAAATTAATATTTTAGATAGTTTAAGAATAAGAAAATACATTATTGGAGAAGTTACATTATCTAATGAATTTTTGTCAGCTGCAGACAGTACAGGTGATACTAAGGTTAATATTTTAGATAGTTTAAAAATAAGAAAATATATTATTAATGAAACTATAATAGATTTATAAAACAAAGGAGAAGGTATGATAGATAGAATTAAGAAAAGTGCAATTGTACTAGTATTTATTCAAGTTTTTTTATTAACTTGTTTATCTAATGTTTCAAATGCTGCTGGAGCATCTGTTAAAGCTAGCAAGGGTACAATTACTGTTGGAGAGTCTACAACAATTAGTGCAAGCGTCACTGGAAGTCCTTTGGATTTCTCAGCTAAAGTAACACTCAATGGAAAAACAGTAATTGATTTAAGTAATAGTTCATCTGGAAGTTATACTTTTACACCATCAGCTAAAGGAACTTATACATTTTCTTTAAGCGGTGAAGCAGCAGTAAGTGACACAGAAATACAACCACTAAACGGCTCTTGCACAGTTACTGTTAAAGAAAAAGAAACACCTGTTACTCCGCCACCATCAGATGGAGGATCTGGTTCTGATAATAATGGCAACAATAATAACAATAATAATCAAAATAACAATAACAACAATAATAATAACAACAATCAAAATAATAATGATAATAAACCAAAGAACACTACTAAACCTCAAGAAACTAAAGAAGAGATTAAATCTGATAATTGTTTCTTAAAATCACTTAGTGTTAATCAAGGAAAATTATCACCTGAATTTGATAAAGGTACTAAAGAATATGAAATAGTATTTGATGAAGGATTCGATTTTAGCACTTTAACAAATATTGAAATTAGTGCTAAAGCTGAAGATAGCAAAGCATCTGTTTCTCTTCCTAAAGATACAGCAGTAAGAGATGGAGAAAATACTTATTTAGTTACAGTTTATGCTGAAGATAGTACTTCTATTACATATAAATTAAAATTAAATAAACCAGAGAAATTATTAGATTCTGGACTAAGACTTAAGTCTTTAAGTATAGAACAAATAAATGAACAAGGTGAATCATCTGAATTAAAATTCTCACCAGAATTTAATCCAGATACACAAGAATATAAAGCTGATGTTGAAGAAGATATTAAGAGTCTTAAAGTAAATGCTGAAGCAGAAGAAAAGGTATCTGTAGAAATAAAAGGAGCTGATTCATTACAGCCTGGTAAAAATGATATATATATCTATTTAACAACAGAAGAAAGTGAAGATGTTGTTACTGTATACAAAGTAGTAGTAAACAAAAAAGGAGAAATTGCAAATACTGTTAAAGCTAAAACTCCTATTAATAAAACTATTATACTAATAGTTGCAGGAATTGTTGGAATACTTGCTTTATTACTTTTATCTTTAATAATTGTTAATCGTAAGATTAAAAAAGAAAATGAAGACTTCGATGAAGATGATGAAGAGGAAGAAGATGATGAGGAATCTGATGAAATCGAAGAAGACATTGAAGAAGAAAAAGCTGAAGAATATGTACCAAAAGGATCAATAAAAGAAGAGCCTAAAGAAGTTTCTTCAGAAGAAGTTGAAGAGACTGAAAATGATGAAATTGAAGAAGTAGAAGATGATGAATCATCAGATGAGCCACATGGTAGAAAAAAAGGTGGAAAACGTTTTAAATAAATCAAAAAGGATTTGTTCTAATGAAAAAAGTTTTTAATAAATTATTTATAATTTTTATAATAATGATTATTTCTATTGTTTCTTTTGTAGTACCAGTAATGGCTACAGAAGAAACAGGAAATACACCTGAGGTAGTAGAAAACACAACACCGCCATCTCCACCAGCAGAAAATACTACTCCACCCAAAAATACAACTCCAGAAAAGCCTGCTGAAGAGAATAGTACAAGCAGCAAAAATACAACTAAGGAAAATAAAGTTTCTGAAAATACAACTAAACCTACTAATGTGACTAAGTCTAGTGATTGCTTTTTGAAGAGCTTAAAAGTTGGAGAAGGAACTTTATCACCAGTATTTTCAAAAGATTGTATTAGTTATAAAGTTAAATTTCCTTCAAATTATGATTTTAGTTCACTAAAAGAAATAAAAATTGAAGCACAAGCAAATGATTCAAAAGCTACTGTCACAGGAACAGGAATTAGAAGTGTTAATGGTGAAGGAACAACTAATTTAGCAATTACAGTTAAGGCTGAAAATGGACAAGAAAAGATTTATACCATAACCATTGAAAAGCCTAAAAAATTATCAATATCAGATTTAAAATTAAGCTCATTAAATATTGACAAAAAGAATGCCAATGGAATCTTATCTAGTTTAGAATTCACACCAGCATTTAATGAAAATACAGTAGAGTATACTGCTGATGTTGGAAGCGATATTACTTCAGTTGTTATATATGCTAAAGCTGTAAGTGGAATTGATGTTGAGATTGAAGGTGCATCTGAAGATGGTACTTATGATTTATCAGGTGGTACTAATACTATATATATAACATTAACTTCTGATAAAGATGATACCTTAGTTACCAATTACAAATTAACAATTAATAAACCTGAAACAGCAGAAGATGGTATTACAGAAGGTGAAGCTAAAACAGAGAAAAAAGAGTTTAAAATAATGCCAATAGTTATTGGAATAGTCGCTGTATTAGCATTTGTGTTAATAGTTTTAATGGCTATTAATCATAAACAAAAGAAAGAAAATGGCGACTATGATGATGACGATGAAGATTATGAAGAAGATACGGAAGATGAAAAAGATGTAAAAACAAAAAAGAAAAAAAGCAAAGATAATGGAAAAAGATTTGCTAAATAATTAAATAAAAACTTTTAGGAGGATTGTATTGGACATAGATCAAATTACAAACAAAGAAGAAAAAATGGAACTTGCAAGAATAGTTGCAGATAAAGTTCGAAACGGGCAGACAATAGGATTTGGTTCGGGTACAACCTCCTATTTAGCTGCAATAGAAATTGGAAGAAAAGTAAAAGCTGAAGAATTAAAAATAACCGCTGTTCCAACTTCAAATGAAATCGAGAGTCTTTGTGAAGAACTTGAGATTCCATGCTCTAACTTAATGGAAAGCACAATTGATTGGGGATTTGATGGTGCAGATGAAGTTGATAAAAGAGGAAGATTAATAAAAGGAAAAGGAGCCGCTATGTTTAAAGAGAAATTAAACATAGTTAGTTCGCCAAAAACATATATATTAGTTGACCATACAAAATTTGTAGATAAATTAGGAGAAAAATGCCCAATTCCTATTGAAGTATTCCCAACTGCCATGAATTTCGTTTCATCAAGATTAGAACAAATTGGAGCGATTGATATTGAGTTTAGAGGAATGACTGAAAATGGAAATGCAATTTTAGATACACGCTTTGAAGATATACCAGATGATCTAGAAAGAAGAATTAAAGTAATTCCAGGAGTAATTGAGTCAGGATTATTTGTTGGATATAACACCGAGGTAATAGGGCTTAATTAAAAGATACGGAGGATAATTTGAAGAAAATACTAATAAGTGCATATTCTATGCAAGTTGGTGGAATCGAAACTGCATTAGTCAATTTACTTAAATATTTATCTAAAGATGAAGAAAATGATATAACACTTGTCTTAGAAAAAAATGAGGGAATATTTTTAGATGAGATTCCTGAAGGAATACATATTGAAGAAAACTATCACCCTATAGAAGGTGGAAATACTTTAGTAAGAAAACTAAAGAATTTTCTAAGAAGACAAAAGTTTAAAAAGAAATATAAAAATAAGTTTGATTTTTCAGCATCATTTGCTACATATAGTGGTCCAGGATCTTATATTGCCAGAATTGCTAGTAAGAATTCTGCACTATGGGTTCATTTAAATTATATGGATTTCTTTAGTAATGAAGCTTCAAAATATAAGAAGTTTTTTGGGTCATTACATGCTGAAGAATTCAAAAAATTAGTTTTTGTTTCAAACTATGATAGGCTTGTTTTTAATTCGACAATACCAGATTTAAGTAAAAAAACAATAACATGTAATAACTTAATAGACTATAAAAAAATACTTAAAAATGCAGAAGAAAAGGTAAGAGATTTAAAAGAATCTAGTCTACCTACATTTGTTAATATAGGAAGGCATGATGAAAAGCAAAAGAAACTATCTAGAATAATAGATGCAGCAAAGAAACTATCTAAAGAAGGATATAAATTTAGAGTAATATTTGTTGGAGATGGAGAAGCAAGCGAAAAATATAAAGAGATGTGTCGTGGAATGCAAAACATGATTTTCTTAGGGAGAAAATCTAATCCATATCCATATATGAAAAAAGCAGATTGTTTAGTAATGTCATCTGATTTTGAAGGCTTTCCAGTAGTTTGGGTAGAAGCTAGAATATTAGATAAATTAATTATTACAACAAAAGTGTCTGATTGGAATTCTGCGATAGAAAAAACCTCAGCAGGGATTGTCACTGACATAAGTGAATCTGGAGTTTATGAAGGAATGAAACAATTCTTAGACTCAATTAAAGAAACAGGAACTTGTAAACCTGCAAAATTTGATGCAGAAAAATATAATGAGGAAATAAAAGAGAAACTACAAAAGATTATAAATGGCGAGTAGAAAGGTATATTTTTATGATTAGTTTTATTGTTCCGGCATATAATGCCAAAAAAACAATCAAAAAATGTTTGGAAACATTATTAAATCAAAAAAATACAAAACTTGATTATGAGATCATTGTAGTTGATGATGGATCAACAGATGAAACAGCAGAGATTATAAAAGAAAAATTTTCAAATGCTCTATTAAGTGCGAAGATTAGATTATATTCTAAAGAAAATGGCGGATTATCTAGTGCGAGAAATTATGGAGTTTCTAAAGCAAGTGGAGATTACTATATATTTGTTGATTCAGATGATTTTGTTGAGACAACATTACTTCATGATATTGAGCAATATATAACAAATGGCATAGAACTCATTAAATGGAAAACAAATATAACATACAAAGAGGCTGGAGATTATTTAGATAAAGAACAAGAAATATGTCCAACTTTTGATGTTTGTACTGGAGAAGAAGGCTTTAATAAGCTATTTGGAAAAGCTGATTTAATAGTTCCAGTTTGGGACTATGCAATGAAGAAAAATTTGTTTATAGAATTTCCAATAGGAAGATATCATGAAGATTTTAGTGTTATGCCATTAGTGATTTTTAATGCTAAATCAATGGTATGTATTAATAAATTTGAATATCATTATGTTCAAACAGATAAAAGCATAATGAGAAATAATCCTGAAAGTGAAAAGAAAAAAATAGATGATGTTCTTATTGCTTTTGATGAACTCATTAAGAAAACGGATGAATATTACACTATTACAGAAGAAGTAAAAGCTGATGAGAAAATATCAGATATTATGAATGAAAAATTTGATCAGGATTCAAAAAAACTTGCTCTATGTAAGAAGACAAAAGAGAATGCAAAAATCTTTTATACATATTCTCTATTAGAGCCATATAAAAATATGAGTGGCGATAATAAAGATTATTTCTTAAAAGAAATAAAGAAGAGAAAAGTTGGAAAATATATTAAAGTAAGAGGACCAAAATCTTTAATTAAGAAGATTTTAATTTCAATTAAGTATTAAGTATAATATAAAAAAAATAATGGATTTATTAATTAATATTTTAGTTAGTAATCATTAATAGGAGAGATATAAAGTGGCTAAGCCAAAAGTTTCAATAATTGTTCCAGTATATAATGTTGAAAAATATCTAGAAAAATGTCTAGATTCTCTTGTCATGCAAACTTTAAAAGATATTGAAATTATTATTGTTAATGATGGCTCAACAGATTCTTCTCCTGAAATAATAAAACAATATGAAGAAAAGTATAATAATATAAAATCATATTCAAAAGAGAATGGTGGACTATCAGATGCGAGAAATTATGGCCTAAAATATGTAACAGGAGAATTTGTTGCTTTTTTAGATTCAGATGACTATGTAGATACTACTCTATATGAAAAAATGTATAATAAGGCAATTAAGGAAAAAGCAGATTATGTAGAATGTGATTTTATTTGGGAATATCCAGATGAATCAAGAATTGATACTGGTATTAGATATACAAATAAATTGGAGATGTTTACTTATGCAAGAGTTGTTGCATGGAATAAACTTATAAAATCAGAAATAGTTTTAGAAAATGAAGATTTAAGATTTCCTTATGGTTTAAAATATGAAGATGTTGAATTCTTTTACAAACTAGTTCCAGAGATTTCTAAATTTGCTTTTGTAGAGGAACCTTTAATTCATTATATCCAAAGAGAAGATTCTTTAGTAAAAGTACAAACAGAGAAAACTTTAGATTTAATTACTAGTCTAAATGAAGTATTAGATTATTATAAAGAGAAAGACTATTATGATGAATATAAAGATGTGATTGAATATACTTTTGCTAGACTAACTCTTTGCAGCTCTTTAAAAAGAATGGCAAAGATTGAAAATAATGAGTTAAGAAAAAAATGTATAAAACAAGCTTGGAATAATTTAAATGAAAAGTTTCCTAATTGGAAGAATAATAGGATTATAAAAAACACAAAAGATGATAGATTTAAGAATCATAATAAATACTTAAAAACTGTGAACAATTTCACGATTAAGATTTATGGAAAGTTTTTTAAATATGCAAAACAATAAACGAATTAAAAATAAATTTTATATAGAAAACTTAATTTGTCTATTTATTATATTAAATCCAATTTTAGACATTATTAGTTTTTTAGTAAGAAATAAATTTTATGATAATCCAGGAACAACAAATTCAATTACAGCTCTCTTACGACCAATTATTCCTGTTATATTAAGTATTTTTATATTTATAAAGTCATCAGGAGAACAAAAAAGAAGATTATTACTGTTAGTATTTATATATGTTTTATATGCAGTTGAACATATGTTACTTTGTATGGATAATTTTAGAGAATGGTCATATGGAACTCCAAAACAAGAATTTTCATTTGTATTAAACTATACATTTTTTGTAGTTACACTAATAGTTATAAAAAATATAATTGGTAAAGATTCCAAATTAAAAATAAATAGGCCCAAGACAAATATTACTTATGGAAAAGTTTATAACTCGATAATTATTGCATTAGCAATTTATATAGTTTCGATCTTTATAAGCATTTTTACAAAGACAAGTTCATATACTTATCCAGAAGTAAACATTGGATATAAAGGGTGGATTGAATCAGGAAATTGTTTAAGTATATTCTTAATATTAGCTTTTGGAATACTACTTAGCCAAATAAATATTCCAAAAGACAAAAAAGAAATATTGCCACTAGTAGGATATGTTTTATTAGCTATAGTAACTTCAATCTATATGGTTTTCTTAATGGGAACTAGAGTTGGATTATATGGAACTTTTATAGTTCTAATTGTATGGACTTTATTAAAACTAATAATAGATAAAAAATTTATATTATTTATTAGTGGATTATTAGTAATTATTTTGTTAGGACTAGGTGTGTTTAAATTTGGTTCAGCAACATTAAATAGAAGAACTCAATTAGATCAAGCTAATCAAAACATTATAGAAGCACATGCTGTTGAAATAGATGAACAAGAACCTAAAAAAGAAGAAAAGAAAGAACCCAAAAAAGTTGCTGAAGATAATATAGATATAAAAGAATCAAAAAATGAAGAAGGAAAAAACCATGTAACAAAAGATATTGGGGAAGTACATGAAAAGATACAAAATGGAACTATATCTAATAATTACATGACAATTCCTCAAAAAGAATCAATAGAAAAGCTATATGAAGAAGCTAAACAAAAACAAGTTGATAGCAATGATAATAGATCACAACAATTGATTTATCATGTCAATCTTGTAAAACAAGAAAGAGATATTTATAAAATCTTTTTTGGAAATGGATTTCAAACTCCGCCTGGAGAATTAATATTAGAAAAAGAATTTTTTGCATTATTATTCAATTTTGGAATTTGTGGATTTATTTTATATTTTGGACCAATAATTGCTATTTTATTATGGTCTATCATTAAAGTAATAGTATTTATTATAAAAAATAGAAAAACAAATTTATTTAAAGTAATAAGAAATATTTCTACAAAAACATTTATGCAAATGTTTTTAATGGTTCTTGTAGTTGCATTATCTATTGTGATTGGCTATATTTTATTTAATGTTTCAAATAGCACACTAATTGCTACTATAATTATTTTACTTTATAATAGAATTAAAGAGGAGATATGAAAAAGATATTATTTGGTATAACTGGGTTAACTGTTGGAGGCGCCGAGAGGGTGCTTGTTGATGTTGCCAATCGTTTATGCGATAAATATGACGTTACAATACTTACTATATATGGAAAAGGTTTGCTACAATACCAATTAAACAAAAAAGTTCATGTTATTACTCTATTTAAATATAAATATCAAGACTATAATTTTATTCAACGATTAGGAATAAAATTAAAGTTAATGTTTGCAATCAAACCTCCTAAAGGATATGATACAACAATTGCTTTTTTGGAGGGCCCAATTACTAGACTATTTGCTAAAGCAAAAGATACTAATAAAATAGCATGGGTACATACAGATATTTCACATGCATTTGGCAGAGGTCTAATGTCAAAAATAAAGTTAAGAGTTGATAAAAACAAGTACAAAAAATATAATAAGATTATCTTTGTTTCACAAGAAAATAGAAATGATTTTAACAAAGTATGTGGCAAGTTTAAAAATGAAATGGTAATAAGAAATTATATAGACTATAACCATGTACTGACAGAATCAGATGAAAAGATTAAAATTCCATTTGAAAAAGATGATATTAATTTCTTAACTGTTTGTAGACTAACACATGCAAAAGCGATAGATAGATTTATAAGAGTTCATAGTAGATTAGAAAAAGAAGGATTGCATAGTAAAGTTTATATAGTTGGAGATGGAGACATAAGACTTAATCTTCAAAAACAAATAGATGATTTAGGAGTAACAGATAGCTTTTATCTTCTTGGCGAAAAAAATAATCCTTATCCTTATATTAAAGCTTGTGATTATTTTTGTCTTTTGTCATATTATGAAGGATCAGGTATGGTTTTAGATGAAGCAAAGATTTTAAATAAGCCTTTAATTATTACAGACACAGCTTCAAAAGAAAATGTAGTAAATTATGAATCTTGTGAAATATGTGTTAATACTGAAGATGGAATTTACCAAGTTATGAAAAAAATAATAAAAGATGAACAAAATGGTAAAAAAGCAAAGAAGATTGATAAATTATTTGATAAAAAATATTATGAAGAGATTATTAATAAAATAGAATCTATAATCTAAAGAAGAGAGAATATATGAAAATATCAGTTTTAACCACAACCTATAATAGGTGTGAAGAATTAGAAAAATTATATACAAGTTTAGTAGTAAATACTCAGTCTGGTGTTGATTTCGAGTGGCTTATTATGGATGATGGCTCGACTGATAAAACTAAAGTAACTGTTCAAAACTATATTAAGCAAAACATTTTCCATATTGAATATTATTATCAAAAAAATCAAGGAAAAATGGCTGCTATTAACAACTTAATGGAACATGTTAATGGAGATATATGCTTTACTTGTGATAGTGATGATCAATTGACAGTAAATTGTATGGATATAATAAAGAAAAATGCTAGTAAACTACTAGATGATGAAACCGTATATGCGTTATTGTTTTTGAAAAAAGTGAACAAGAAAAAAATTAGCGGTAATAAATTTCCAGAAAATGATCATAGAAGTGATATGTTTTCTTTATATTTTAGAGAACAAATTACAGGTGAAAAAATATTAGTGTTTAAAACGGCCATAAGAAAAAAATATAAACATGAATTAGAGGCTGATGAAAAGTTTGTTACAGAAGCTAGAATGTATCATAAGATGGATTTGGACAATGATGTTATATGTATTAATCAAGCTATAGAAATAGGTGATTATAAAAATGATGGATATACACAAAATATTAAGAAAACATTTGTTGAATCTCCTATGGGATATTTTATGTATTTCAAAGAAATATTAGACATGGATTTAAAAGATGTTACTTTTGAAAAGAAAAAATATATCTTTAAACAATATATTTTATTCGCAAATCTTGCAGAAAGAGATCATGCAATTTTAATGGTTAATGGTTTAAAAAGAAGATTACTTTTAGCTATTTTATGGATTCCTGGGACAATAAAAACAAGAAAAATGTTTCCTAGGGAAAAAGATGAATAAGAAAAACTATATAGAAAAATAGAATACAATTAATAAATAATTATAAAATTAAAAGAGAAAAAAGGAGAATTTGTATATGAAAAAGTATGGAAAGATAATTGTGTTTTTAGTAGTAGCTATACTAATAATAGTGCTAATAGTAGTTTTAAAGAATAAATCATTAAACAAAGTGGATTTTCAAAATGACTTTGGATCAATAGAGTATTCAAATGATTCACCTTGGGGAGGAGCAACAATAATTAAGTTAAGTTCTAACCATGAATTGGAATATACTCTTGATAATTCATCTGAAGATGTGACAATTAAAACTTTAACAGATACAGAGTATAATGCTTTTATGGAAAAACTAACTAATAGCGGATTTGAGAAGTTACCAGAAAAAATAGGAGTGGAAGGTAATGAAAGTTCTTTAGGCTTCTCTCATCAAACTATTACTATAAATCTTTTAAATGGAAAGAAAATTGAAAGAAGCGGATATGCTATAGAAGAACAAGAGTTTAAAACAGTTGTACAAGCTCTATTAGATTTAACAAAATAATAATAGTAAAGAGATTATACCTTAATGTATAGTCTCTTTTTTTGCCTGAAAGTATTAAAATAAAAAGGTTTTATTATGTCTATAAATCATTGATTTTTTGCCCAGTTTATTATAAAATTATATGGACTATAAATGGCAAAAAGGGGAACTAAATGAAGAAAATTTCAATTATAATTCCTGCATATAATGAGGAAGAATCTTTACCTTTTTTAATTGAAAGACTAAATAAATTAATAGATTCACTTGAAGATAAATATGATTTCGAAATATTATTTGTTAATGATGGGTCTAAAGATAAAACAATAGAACTAATTAAACAATATAGAGAAAAAGATAAAAGGATTTGCTTTGTTGATTTTGCAAGAAACTTTGGTAAAGAGTTGGCAATGAAAGCGGGGATAGATTATTGTACAGGAGATTGTGCAATATTTCTTGATGCCGATTTACAAGATCCACCAGAACTTATTCCTGAACTTATTAAGTATTGGGAAGAAGGATATGATGATGTTTATGCTAGAAGAAAATCTAGAAAAGGTGAAACATTGATGAAGAAGTTTACTTCTAAAATGTATTATAGAGTTCTTCAAGCATTAACGCCAGTTGAAATACAAGTTGATACTGGAGATTTTAGATTATTAGATAGAAGATGTATAAATGTTCTTAAATCTATGAAAGAGGTTCAAAGAAATAGCAAGAGTCTATTTTCATGGATTGGTTATAAGAAAAAAGCAGTGTTCTATGATAGAGATCCTAGAATTGCAGGAAAAACAAAATGGAATTATGCAAAATTATTTAACCTAGCAATAGATGGAATTACATCATTTACCACATCACCTTTAAGAATTAGTGCTTATCTTTCAATTCCAACATTTTTGATGTTAATAGGATATCTAATATATGTAATAGTAAAATGTATTAGAATTCAGGAAGCGGTTCAAGCTTATCAAGCAATAATTCTATTAGTATTATTCTTCTCAGGAGTACAAATATTATTCTTTGGTATTGTCGGAGAGTATTTAGGAAGAATATTTAATGAATCAAAAGCTAGACCATTATATTTAGTAAATGAATATAATGGTGAAAAAGAAACAAATGAGAAATTAATTAATTCATAAACTATTATTATAGGAGGGGCCACTTATGTGGGGAGACATAGCAACATCTTTCTTATTAGCTTTTATTATTAGTTTTGTAGTAACACCATATACTATAAGACTTGCAAAAAAGAAAGGCGCGATTGACTATCCAAACGATAGAAGAGTTAATAAAATGCCAGTTGCAAGACTTGGAGGAATAGCTGTTATTACAGGCTTTATTATATCAGTTATTTACTTAATAGTGTCAATGGTTTTGGAAGGCAAATTTTCTTTAATTGATAGCCAAAAATATGGAATGAAATTATTAGGATTTCTATTAGCTATAATAGAATTATCTGTTGTTTCATATATTGATGACATAAAAGATGTTAAACCAATAATTAAACTTTTAGCGCAAATTGTAGCTGCTGCAATACTATTTGGATTTGGAGTAAGAATAGAAAATGTCGGTGCACATATACTTCATCCAGTTTTAAGTTTTATATTAACAATTGGTTGGATAATTGGAATAACAAATGCAATCAATTTAATTGATGGATTAGATGGGCTTTCTAGCGGAATAACGTTAATATCTAGTTTAGCATTATTGATTATATTTGCTACTAATGATTCATCAACTATTTCAATGATATTAATTACAGCGCTAGCTGGAAGCATTACTGGATTTTTGCCTTTCAATGTTAATCCAGCCAAAACTTTTATTGGTGATGTTGGCTCACAATTTTTAGGATTAAGCTTAGCAACGATATCGATTTTTGGAGTTGCCAAAACAGTAACATTAGTTGTATTACTTGCACCTATATTAGTTTTAGCATTACCTATAATGGATACACTTTGGGCAATAATTAGAAGAACTGCAAAAGGTAAATCATTTAAAGCTATATTCCAAGCAGATAGAGGACACTTACATCATAAATTAGTTGATCAAGGTTTTACACAAAAACAAGCAGTAACAATAATGTATGCTATATCAGCTGCACTTGGTATGTTTGCAATTATATTAATTTATGAAGGTATTATTAAAGCATTTCTTTTCTTAGCATTTGTTACATTAGTATTATTACTTGGACTAAGTGGAATAAGACAATATAAAGAAGATTTAATCAAAGATAATAAAGAACTAGGACTAGTAGATAAAAAAGAAAAGAGTGATGATACTAAGAAAAAAGAGAATATTGATAGTATAGATAGTAAAGAAAACAAAAATAAGAAAAAACAAAACAAAAAAAGTAAATAGAAATGGAGCAATTTATAAGACATGAAGAAAGAAAATGATGATGCAATAATTGTAGATCATGTATATAAAACATTTAATGTATATTTAGATAAAGCAAATTCATTTAAAGAAAAACTACTTTTCTGGAAACGCAATAGAAGAGAAACAAGAGAAGTTTTAAAAGATATTAATTTAAAAATAAAAAAAGGTGAGACAGTTGCGTTAATTGGAATAAATGGTAGTGGAAAGTCAACATTATTAAAATTAATGACTAAAATTATTTATCCTAATAAAGGTAAAATAATTACTAATGGAAAACTAACTTCACTTCTTGAATTAGGAGCAGGATTCCATCCTGACTTTTCTGGAAGAGAAAATATATATTTTAATGCATCTATATTTGGTCTTACTAAAAAAGAAATAGATAAAAGATTAGATGATATCATAGAGTTCTCAGAATTAGGAGATTACATAGATAATCCAGTAAGAACCTATTCATCAGGAATGTATATGAGACTTGCCTTTGCGGTAGCAATTAATGTTGATGCAGATATTCTTTTAGTTGATGAAGTTTTAGCAGTTGGAGACCAACATTTTCAAGATAAATGTATTGCTAAAATGAAAGAATTAAAAAAAGAAGGTAAAACAATAGTATTTGTTACACATTCTATGCACTTAGCTGAAGGATTCTGTGATAGAGGAATCTGGATAGAAAAAGGCAAAGTTAGAATGGATGGTAAGTCTAAAGAAGTAACAAAAAAATATTTAGCTGAAATGGCATAATTTGAGGTGACTATGAGATTTTTTAAAGATTTATATTTATATAGAGAACTATTAAAAACATCTGTAAAAAAAGATATTGGTGGAAAGTATAAGCATTCATTTTTCGGAATACTTTGGTCTTTCATTAATCCACTTTTACAGATTGCAGTTTATGCAATAATTTTTCCACTTATTATTAGAAATAATATTCCTAACTACACAGTATTTATGGTATGTGGTTTAATTCCATGGAATTTCTTTTCTACAACGATAAGTAGATCAACTTGGGTAATTGTAGATAATGGAAATATTGTTAAAAAAGTATATTTCCCAAGAGCAATTTTACCATTTTCTTTAGTTTTAAGTGAAACAATCAACTTTTTAATATCAAGTATTATAATGTTAACATTTACTTTAGCATATGGTATGGGAGTTTCTAAATACATTTTGTTCTATCCAATATTAATAATTGTTCAAGATGTATTGATGATAGGCTTATCATTTATCTTTTCTGCAATCACAGTATATATGAGAGACATTCAACACTTTATTGGTGTTATTCTTCAACTATTAATGTATGCTACACCAGTTGTATATTCTGTTGAAACAATTCCAGAAAATTTTAGATGGATATTAAAATGGAATCCAATGACATATATCATTGAAGGTTATAGAAACATTTTATATAACCAAACTATGCCAAACATGAAAATGATAGGAATTATATTTTTGATTGGTTTAGCTGTTAGCTTTATAGGATATTTCATATTCCAAAAATTACAAAAGAGATTTGCTGAAGAATTATAATTGATGGAGGACTATTGAATGAAAATTTGGATTATTACAGGAGAATTTGCACCAGACTTTGGTGGAGGTATTGGAACATATGTTGAAAATTGCGCAAAAATGTTTCAAAGTCATGGCGATGAAGTTACCGTAGTAGTAAAAAGTTTAAAAAAATCTGTTGTTGAAACAGCAAAAGAAGGATACAGAATAGTTAGATTTAAAATAGATGACCAAGCAGATTATTATAAATACTTAGGTTACGACAATGCTTTAGCATATCAATATTACTTAACAATTATGGATATGATAAAGGAATATGGAAAACCAGATGTAATTGAAACACAAGAATATGATGCATATGGACAATATATAATTCAAAATAAACTAACATTAAAAAATGAACTTCAAGATATTCCAATAGTAGTTCATTTACATACTCCAGCTTTTGAAACCAATAGAATCAATCAATTTCCAATATACAAATTACCAGAATATTGGATAGGTGAAATGGAAAAAGCATGTATTAAGGGTGCAGATGCTTTATTATGTCCTAGTCAATTTTTAGCAGATATCTTACAACCATTAACTGATACAAAAATTAATGTTATTAATTTACCATTTGTTTATGATGAAGCAGACTTAAATGAATACAAGAAAAAAGGACAAGATATAAAGAATGACAAGAAGACTATTATGTACTTTGGTAGATCTGAATATAGAAAGGGTGTTGTACAATTAGTTGAAGCATGTAGCCGTCTATGGGATAAAGGAATTGACTTTAAGTTAAAAATGATAGGCGGGGACACCAGACTTGAAACAAAGAATGAATTTGTTGGAGTTATGCTAAAACAAAAATATCAAAAATATATAGATTCTGGCAATCTAGAAATGATGAATTCTATCCCACATCTTGAACTTATACCACATATACTATCTTCAACTGCAGTAGTAATTCCTTCATTATATGAGAATTTCCCTAATACATGTATTGAATCAATGTTTTTAGGAAAAACTGTATTGGTGTCAAAATCAGGCGGACAAGCAGAGATGGTTGAAGAGTCTGGAAAAAATGGATTCATTTTTGATTGGGAAAAAGATGGCGATTTTGAAGAAAAATTAGAAAAAATATTAGAATTAGATGATAGTGAATTAAATAGAATTGGCGAAAATGCAAGAAAGAGAATTGTAAAACTAACAAATCTTGAAGATAACTACAAAATGAGAAAAGAGTTTTATAATAACGTTATTAAAAATCATAAAAATAAAACTGAGTTTCCTTTCTTATATTCTATGCCAATGAAAAAAATAGAAAAAGATTATAAAGGCAAAAAAGATTTATTATCAGTAGTTATACCTTATTATAATTTAGGAGATACATTACCTGAAACAATTCAAAGCATTAAGGGAACAGAATATGACAATTATGAAATTGTAATAGTTAATGATGGATCAACTGATAAGAATAGTTTAAAAGTTTTAGATAAATTTAGAAAAGATCCTAAAATACGAGTTGTTGATATAAAAAATGGTGGGCTAGCTAATGCAAGAAATGTTGGCGCAAAAGAAGCCAAAGGTGAATATATTGCATTTTTAGATGCAGACGATATGATAGATCCTACATTCTATACAAAAGCTATAAACATTTTAAAACACTATTCTAATGTTTCTTATGTATATAGTTGGGTTAAGTATTTTGAAGGAGATGATGGAGTTTGGCCTACTTTCAACATACAAATACCATATTTATTATGCTCGAATATGCTAGCTGCATTTGTAGTAATTAGAAAAAATGACTTTATGAATTTTGGCTTAAATAGAACAAAAATGATTTATGGAATGGAAGATTACGACTCTTGGATCAGTCTTGCACAAGCAGGAAGAATGGGAGTATCTATTCCAGAAAAATTGAATCTTTATAGAATTAGAAAAGACTCTATGTCTAGAGGCTTTAATGAGAAAAATAGAATTTTCTTATATCAAAGAATGACAGAAGGACATGAGGAAATATACAGTAAGTTTTTCAGAGATGTTTACATGTTACTATTAACAAATGGAGAACCATTCTATTGGTCAGCTCCATGTTTACCAGTACCAACAAGGTCATCAGGAGGAGAAGCTATTACACCTGAAATGATGCATAGATTAAATAATGTAAATAGATTCTTTGATACTGTACCAGGAAAAGCAAGTTTGAAAGTTTACAGAGGAATGAAAAAAGTAAAGAATAAAATATCTAAAAAATAATCTAAAAGGTGGACAATATATATGTCTGATAAAAAGATAAGAATAGCTTTTTCAAGTTTTCCGGATTTTTCTGGCAATAGCAAAGCTCTTTATGAAGCTATTGTAAGAAAGAATATAAAAAAATATGAATTAGTATGGTTAATAAAAGATAAAAAAGTATGTGATATCCTTAATGAAAAAGGAATCAAGTCTTTTTGGGAAAAAGATGAACATTTTTTAGAAGAATATCATAAAGCTAAAATTGTGTTTCTAACACACGATGATTATATTAATGATAAAAAAGATGATCAAATACTAATAAGTCTTTGGCATGGAATTGGCCCAAAAAAGAGTGGTTTTGCTTTACATACTGAAAAAGATGAGACTTTTATTAACAACTTTTCTAAAGCAATAGATTATATGGTTACCCCTAGTGAATTTGACATAGCCATGTTTTCTTATTTATTTACTGTTAGCCCATATGCTTTTTTGCAATATATTCAACCTAGATATGAATATTTGAAGATAAGTGATGGAAAAAAGAACTTACACAAACTATTAAAACTAGACTTAAATAAATATAAAAAAATAATAATGTATTCGCCAACTTTTAGAACAGGATTAAGTCAAATAAATGGTGAACTAAGTAAAGA
>DGSM01000049.1:14559-15413 GCA_002393975.1 Clostridiales bacterium UBA4362 | reverse complement strand
AATTTAGCTTAGGATTTAGTTCAAATGAGTGGAAAAACATAGAAAGTGATCCTAAAAAACCATTATTTAATAGATTTACTAGTACATATACACCAGGCTCTAGTATAAAACCAATAGTTGGAGCAATAGGAATTGATGGAAACTATTTTACATCAGAAGAAGACTTTGGAACTTCAGGATATAAATGGCAACCTGATAAAAGTTGGAAAGATTTATATATTACTACTACTGAAACTTATTCAGGAAAAGCTATTTTACAAAATGCATTAATATATTCAGATAATATATATTTTGCAAAAGCAGGACTTAAAATTGGACAAAGTAACATGACTACAGGATTAAAAAAGTTTGGATTTAATGAAAAAATAAATGTTGGATTTGATTTAACAGAATCAAGTTATGGAACATTAAATTCGGATAAATTACTAGCACAAACAAGTTATGGCCAAGGTGAATTAATGGTAAATCCTATACATATGGCTATGATGTACTCAGTGTTTACCAAAGATGGGAATATGATTAAGCCATATATAGAATATAAATTAGATAAGACTCCTACATATTATAAGAGTGAAGTAATAAGTGCTGGAAATGCAAATATAATTAAACAAGGCTTATTACAAGTGGTTTTGCAAGGAACCGCAAAAGAGTGTATAATAGAAGGTACCAATATTTATGGAAAAACGGGTACTGCTGAAATAAAAAAAGATCAACAAGATAAGAATGGCACTGAAAATGGATGGTTTTGTGCTTTTGATGATGATTCTAATCTAATAGTAAGTGTTGTTGAAGATGTAAAAGGAAGAGGCGGTAGCCACTACGTTGTAAGAAAGACTAAAGAAATATTTGAAGAG
>DGSM01000049.1:0-14450 GCA_002393975.1 Clostridiales bacterium UBA4362 | reverse complement strand
TATAGAAATATAGAATGATAGAATAATAAAAAAGGAGGAAAAATGAATAATTTTGTTCAAACAATAAAAGAGCTATGCAAAAAACATGAAAAAGTATGTATGTTTGTTGATATGGATGGAACAATTGTGGAATATACAGTTTTTGAATCAGAAGAAGACTTTTTAAAAAATGCTGAGATTTTTGAATATGCAAGACCTTTAACTTCAGTAATAGAGAAACTAGAAGAATTAGAAAAAATTCCAAACTTAACTATGTATATTTTGACACTTGCAAAAAATACTGCTATTGTTGGAAGAAAGAAAGTTTGGCTAAGAAAGAATGCTCCATTTTTTGATCAGGACAAAATTATCATTTTAGATAAAGAAACTGGCGGATATACTCATCAAAATAAAATATTTGTAAAAACAGCTCAAATAAGTAAAGTTATGAAAGAAACAGGATGTGATTTTGCTATATTTTTAGATGATAATCAAAGATTATTAAGAGAAGCTAAAAGGCAATTATCTGATAAAATAGAAACTTTACACATTTCTTCTACGATAGATTAAACAAAATTATGAAAAAGACTTGTAATTTAATAAAAAAAGTGGTATGATATTTTAGTCAGTTAAAAAACGCATGGGAGGTGTAAGACATGGCAAAGTGTGAATTATGTGGAAAAACAGTCACAAAAGGTAATAAAATAAGTATTGCTCGTTCACACGTTTCTAGAAGAGCTACAAGAACTTGGAAACCAAACCTAAGAACTGTTAGACTTAAAGTTAACGGTGAAAATAAAAAAATGTCAGTTTGCTCAAAGTGTTTACGTGAAGCAAAATCTACAAATAATGCGTAATCTAATAAGTTTTATTATTTTTTGAGATAAATTTAAGAGTACTATTCAATAGTACTTTTTTATTTTTCTTTTTTTTAGTATAATAGTGGAAGATTTTTAAACTATAGGAGAAATAATGAAATTTAAAAGTATTAAACATATAAGAATTTGGCATGCTATAAGGCGTATAATGGTGACTTTTGGAATGTTATTAGGTATTGCTTTTTTAATAAGAGTAGCACCAAATTATGTTGCAGATCCTTTAGATAAGGTCCAAAAACTATTAATTAATAATACGAATGTTACAAATAATTTGGCTCAAGGACTAATTATTGAAGGAGATAACTATTATATTCAATTGTCAGACATACAACGTTATTTTGATAACAACATTATTATTTCTGATGATAGAATTATTACAACATCTTCGATTAATACTGTAGCAATTTATCCTAACGAAATAAAAGATGGAAAAACTAAAATAGAGATAAATGGTAAAGAAGAATATCGTGAAAACTTACTTAAAGAAGAAAATGGCACTAAATTAATTGCTTTAAATAATGTAAGTGACATTTATAACTTTGATATTCATCATAATGAAGAAACTATGACTACAACAATAGATTCTTTAGATAGAAAATATGTTGAAGCTGATGGTACTAGAAATCAATTTGTAAGACTAAAAGCAACTTTCTTTAGTAGATATATTGAAAGAATTAATGATGATGAAAAGTTTACTATAGTTCAAGATGAAAATGGAAAAGATGTTGAACTAAATGGTTATGTAAGAATTAGAACGGCAAATGGAAAAATAGGATATATCAACAAGAAAAATGTTGAGAATGAGAATGTAGTAAGAGAAACAGCAAGCTTTAAATTAGCTAATAATAAACAAGCAAGTATTGTTTGGGATTATTATGGAGCAAATGAAAAGGCTCCAGCTAGAAGCGGAAGTATAAAGGGAGCAAATGTAGTATCACCATCTTTTTATAGAATTAATTCAGATGGTAGCTTAAAAGTGAACTTTACACAAGAGAGCGAAAACTATGTTAAATGGGCTCATGAACAGGGCTATGAAGTATGGCCTACAGTTTCAAATAACGGCCTAAACAATTTAAATGTTACATCAAAATTATTCTCTACTTATGAAAATAGAACAAAATTTATTGGTGAAATTGTAGAGAATTTGAAAAAAGCAAAAGTTGATGGAGTAAACATAGATATTGAAAGAATGTATCTTACAGATAAAGATAATTATTCAAGATTTATTATTGAGCTTGTACCAAGACTTCATAAAGAAAACTTAAAATTATCTGTACTTGTAACTTCACCAGACGGTAGTGAAACATGGTCTTTATGTTATGACAGAAATAAGATAGGAAAGACTACAGATTATCTAGTATATTTAACATATGATGAGCAAGGCTTAACTAACTCTCGTAGTATTTGTTCATATGCATTAATTGAAAACAATATAGCAAAATTTATGGGACAAGAGGGTGTTTCATCAGACAAAATAGTATTAGCATTACCTTTCTATACTAGATTATGGAGAGAAAGTGGAACCGTTTCAAGTTCTGTTGTAAACATGGTTGATACAAAGATTCCATCAGGAGTAAATGCTACTTGGGATGAGGCAACAAAACAACATTATATTGAGTGGAAAAGCAATGGTGTAACATATAAAGAATGGATAGAAGATAAAGATTCTATTTCTGCAAAATTAGACTTGGTAAAGAAGTATAATTTAGCAGGAGCAGGCTTCTGGGAGAAAGATAGAGAAACCCAAGATGTCTGGGATGTAATAGATGAAAAGTTGAATCAGTAAGCATATAGATTAAATGTAATGAAAATAATTGACAAATTGCATAAAAAATTATAAAATATGGACTTAGTTACTGACAACAGAAAGGAAGGGATGATAAACATGGAGAGCGAAGAAGTAATCCTTACAAAAGAAGGGTTTGACAAACTTTCTAACGAACTTGAATACCTTAAAACTACAGCTAGAACAGAGATTGCAGGTAGGATAAAAATTGCTCTTGGTTATGGGGATTTATCAGAGAATTCCGAATATGATGAAGCTAAGAATGCACAAGAAGATAACGAGAACAAGATTTTAGAATTAGAGAATAAACTTAGACATGCTAAAGTTATCGAAGAATCTGAAATCGATACAAAAACAGTTCAAGTTGGTAACATTGTTAGTGTTCATGATATGGACTTCGATGAAGACGTAACTTATACTATAGTAGGATCTACAGAAGTAGATTTAGCACAAAACAAGATTTCAAATGTGTCTCCTATAGGAGCAGCTTTACTTGGATCTAAAAAGGGACAAATTGTAGAAGCTAAGATACCATCAGGCGTTGCAAAGTTTAAAATTTTATCAATTAAGAAATAATTAAAAAAATTTATAAATATTGTCAGATAAATTTTTGATTTTTCTTAAAAAGAACAATTTATAGAATTTATAGTTTTATAAATTGTTCTTTTTTTATGCTTTTTTTCATTAAAAGCCTTTATATTATTGACTTTTTGCCTGTAAAATAATAAGATATATGTAGCATTTTTATATATACTATACTAATTAGAGGTGAAAGATGGAGACTCTTATGAATTCATCTACTGAAGGCGGAGAATTAATCAGCTTTAAGATAGATGGTGTAGAGAAAATTCACCAAGGAAAAGACACATTAGATGAAAATGGTAAAGTTTATTGGAAAAGGCATGCCCCAGTACTTTTTCCTATTATAGGAAAGCTAAAAAGAGGGCATACTTTAATTAATGGAAGACCATATGAAATGAGTCAACATGGATTTGCAAGAGATATGGAGTTTGAAGCCATTACTAAACTGGACAATTTTCAACAATATGTATTGAGAAGTAATAATTATACATTAGCAAGATTTCCATATAATTTTGAATTATATACAACCTATAGATGCGATAAAAATATACTAACAGTAGAATATAAGGTTGTTAATTCAGGTTATACAAATATGCCTTTTTCAATTGGAGGACATCCAGCTTTTAAGATAGATCCAGAAGATATGAAAAGAGGTAACTATTATCTTGAGTTTGCAGAAGAGGAGACTTCTTGCCATTTTCTTTATTTAGTAGATGGCTTAGTAGGAACTGATTATGCAAAAAATAGATTAATAGATAATAAATATTTGGAATTAGATGAACATACTTTTGATAATGATGCAATTATTATCAAAGGTATTAAAAACAAAAAAATATATCTTAACAATAGTAGGACTAAGAAAAGAGTTTTAAGCTTAGATTTTGATGGCTTTAATTATTTAGGAATTTGGTCTAAACCAGGAGCACCATTTATATGCTTAGAGCCTTGGACATCGACAGCAGATAGGGTTTATGGAAATGGAGTCTTTGCAAAGAAACCTGATATTATTATTCTTTCTCCTGAAGATAGCTTTGAAGCTAAATTTACTGTTGAATTTTCAAATTAATACAAATTAATAATAATATAAATATAAATATAAATAAAAACAAAAGTAAAACAAAATATTATTAGAACAATAATTTAAATAAATTACAAAAGAACAATAATAAATAATTTAAAAGGAAAAGCCATGAGATTATTTTTAATTATTTTAATAGCCGTGGGACTAACACTAGTCTTTGATGCTAGACATTTTTCAAAGAATTATTTTTCAGATTCTGATAAAAACAAAGTCATAAATGTCATTAAAAGTGTAGGATTTGTACTAGCACTTTTGGGGGCTGTATTCGTCTGTACCGTGTTTAGAATTTTTTAAGTTTGAATTTTGAAAAAAGAGCCGGTAATGCAGGCTCTTATTAGTTATTAGAAAGGAAATAAACACGATGAGTAAAAAAATAGAAGGAACATATTCCCCAAAACAATTTGAAGATGAATTATATAAATCATGGGAAGAAAAAGGCTACTTTAAGCCTAGCATGGATAAAAAAGCAAAGAAATATAGTATTGTAATGCCACCACCAAATGTTACTGGAAAACTACATATGGGACATGCATTAGATGGAACAATACAAGATGTATTAATAAGAACAAAGAGAATGCAAGGTTATAATACATTATGGCTTCCAGGAACAGACCATGCTGCAATAGCAACAGAAGTTAAAGTAGTTGCTAAGATGAAAGAAGAAGGATTAACCAAAGAAAAAATTGGTAGAGAAAAATTCTTAGAGCGTGCATGGGATTGGACTCATTTATATGGTGGAACAATTCAAGAACAACAAAGAAAATTAGGATGTTCTTGTGATTGGGAAAGAAATAGATTTACTTTAGATGAAGGTTTATCAGAAGCGGTTCTAGATCAATTTATAAGCCTTTATAAAGAAGGACTTATATATAAGGGCAAAAGAATGATTAATTGGTGCCCTAATTGCCATACATCAATATCAGATGCAGAAGTAGAATATGTTACTGAAAACTCACATCTATGGCATCTAAGATATAAAATAGTAAAAGATGACAATGAAAAAGATATACCAGATTATGTAGAAGTTGCTACAACAAGACCAGAAACAATGCTTGGAGATACAGCGGTAGCTGTAAATCCAAAAGATAAGAGATATAAAAAGTTAGTTGGAAGAAAATGCATTGTTCCAATAGTTAATAGAGAAGTTCCAATTATTGCTGACGAATTTGTTGACTTAGAGTTTGGAACAGGATGTGTTAAGATTACACCTGCACATGATCCAAATGATTATGAAGCAGGACAAAGACATAACTTGGAAATAATAGAAGTTTTTGATGATAGAAATATCATGTTAGACTTAGATCCAGAACTAAAAGGAATGCAGGCAATCGATAGCAGACAACCTATAGTTGATAAACTAGATAAATTAGGTGCAATAGTATCTATAGAAGATTATACTCATGATGTTGGAACATGCTATAGATGTCATAATAATATTGAACCTAGAATATCAGACCAATGGTTTGTAGCAATGAAAAAATTAGCAGAACCAGCAATTAAAGCAGTAGAAGATGGAGATATCAAATTTGTTCCAAAGAAATATGAAAAAATGTATTTCAATTGGATGAGAAATATTAGAGATTGGTGTATTTCAAGACAATTATGGTGGGGACATAGAATCCCAGCATACTATTGCGATAAATGTGGACATATCAATGTTGCAAAGACAAAACCTGCAAAATGTGAAGAATGTGGCTCAAAAGACCTTACTCAAGATGAAGATACATTAGACACATGGTTTAGTTCAGCACTTTGGCCATTTTCAACAATGGGTTGGCCAAATACAGATGCAGAAGACTATAAAACTTTCTATCCAACAGATTGCTTGGTAACTGGATATGATATCATAACTTTCTGGGTTTCAAGAATGATATTCTCAGGATTAAAATGTACAAATCTTAAACCATTTGATGATATAGTAATCCATGGACTAGTTCGTGATAGCCAAGGAAGAAAGATGAGTAAATCTTTAGGAAATGGTATTGATCCACTAGAGATTGTTGATAAATATGGTGCAGATAGTTTAAGATTCTCTCTTCTTTCTGGTACTACAATGGGAAATGACATCAAATATATGCCAGAGAAGTTAGATCAAGCTTCAAACTTTGCAAATAAGATTTGGAATGCTGCAAAATTCGTAAATATGAATAGAACAACAGATGAAGATGTTGTAGCTTTCAAAGAAAAGATTCTTGCAGGAGATAAAGAAGCTATTAATAAACTTTCATCATATGATAAATGGATGATTGGAAAATTAAATGTTTTAATTAAAGAGATTACTAAAAACATTAATCATTATGACTTAGGCGTTGCTGTAGATAAATTATATTCATTTATTTGGGATGAATATTGTGATTGGTATATTGAAATGAATAAAACTAGATTCCAAAATGGCACTTTAGATGAGAAAATTACAGCATCATTTATGAGTGATTATGCATTAGCTATTTTAATGAAATTACTTCACCCATTTATGCCATTTGTTACAAGTAAAATATATGATTCTTTAGTTTATGGTGATGATGAAGAATTAATGGTATCTAAATGGCCTGAGGTTCTAAAATTAGACACTAAAAAAGATGAAGAATTTATAGATATTATGAAATCTGTAATTGTTCAAATAAGAAATGTTAGAACAAATATGAATGTTCATCCATCTAAAAAGGCGGAATTAATATTTGTTACTGATAAATATAATGATTTAATTGAACAAAATGCTGGTTTTATTACAAGACTTGGCTTTGGAAGTAAAATTAAAGTTCAAGCTGATAAAAAAGGAATTCCTAATAATGCTATTTCAATAGCAGATAAAGATATTAATCTATATATGCCTTTTGAAGAGCTAGTTGATATAGAAGAAGAAAAGGCAAGACTTGAAAAAGAGAAAGTTAGACTTGAAGGAGAACTTGAAAGATCTAATAAAATGCTTTCAAATCAAGGATTTATATCAAAGGCTCCTAAAGAGAAGATTGATGAAGAAAAAGCTAAGCAAGAAAATTACAAAGCAATGTTAGATGAAGTAATTTCTAGACTTAATAGCATGAAATAAGAGAGGAGAAATATGGATAATTTAGAGATAATAAAGAGAAAAGCAGTTGATATTTTTTCTGAAGAAGATTTAGATAAGAAAATCAAAAGTGGAAAAAAGCTTACAATAAAGTTAGGATGTGATCCATCTAGACCAGATCTTCATATTGGTCATAGCGTTGTTTTAAGAGTTTTAAAACAATTCCAAGACATGGGACATGAAGTTGTATTCTTAATTGGCGATTTTACAGCAATGATAGGAGATCCATCTGGAAAATCTAAGACTAGACCATCATTAACTTTTGAAGAGACACGTAAGGCTGCTGAAAGTTATATGGAACAAGCTACAAAAATTTTGGATCCAACTAAAACAAAGATCAGATATAATTCTGAATGGTATTCTAAAATGAATTTTGAAGAAGTTATTAAACTTCTTAGCCATTATACTGTTGCTAGAATCATGGAAAGAGATGATTTCAAAAATAGATTTGAGAATAATCTACCACTTTCTATGCATGAGCTACTTTATCCATTAATGCAAGGATATGATTCAGTTGCACTTGAATCAGATATAGAAATAGGTGGAACAGACCAAACATTTAACGTACTAGTTGGAAGAGAAATTCAAAAAGATTATGGTCAAGAACAACAAGTTGTTATGACTTTCCCTCTATTAGTCGGATTAGATGGAAAAGATAAGATGAGTAAATCCCTTGGAAACTATATTGGAATAAGTGAAGCACCATTTGTTAAAGTTGAAAAAGCTATGAAAATACCTGATGAATGCTTAAGACAATATTTTGAACTTGCTACAGATATGCCTATGGAAGAAATAAATGACATATTAGCAGGAGATATAAGAGAAGCTCACTTTGCTTTTGCTAAAGAACTTTTAAGAATGTATGATGATGTAAATGAATTTGATGAATTAAAAGCAAGATACTTGGAAATTGCAAAAGGTGGTATTCCAGATGAAGTTCCAGAACTTAAAGTTGATGAGAAGGAAATAGTTATTACTGATGCCATGGTAAATGCTGGACTTATGCCTTCAAAAGCAGAAGCTAAAAGAATGATTAAAGGAAATGGCGTTAAAGTTAATGGTAATGTAGTAAATGATGTTCAATTAACTTTGAATCCAAAAGAGAATCCTATTATTCAAGTTGGAAAGAATAAATTCGTTAAATTAGTTTAAGGAAAAGCAAAAATTAATAATTAATAGTAAATAATTAATTATAAAAAATAGAAATGAAAATAATTAATAAGAATAAAAATTAAAATAAGAATAAAAAGAAAAAGAATAGTTAAAAACTATTCTTTTTCTTTATTTATTATCTTTTCATATTCTTCATAATTATTTACTTGATTCTTTATATCATCTGACATATTTCTTAAATTTTCTGGAGAATTATAATTTATAATATCTTCTTCTATTTTATCAGGGAAAAGATTACGTATTTCATTTTGGTAATTTCCACCTGAGTTTGGTATTTCATATTTTACAAATTCATCATTAGAAAAAGTAACCTTATATGGGTGAGAACCACCAGTGCTTTTCCAAATTTGATCGCTTTCTACATAATAGCTTTGATAGTTAATCCATACATAAACTATTTTTTCTGAAGAATTAGATCCTTTTTGAACTCCAAATCTATGAAAGCTTGCAAAAGTGTGGAATCCCGAAACATTTCTATCAGGAGATTTTTCTTTTTCTTCAGCTATAATAGCGTTTACTGCAGCCTCATATAAATAGTCTTTATTAGTTACCCAAGGATTAAAAATGGTATTTTTCAATATAATTCCAACTATTGATGCAACTAATAATATAATAACAATGATTAAACATACTTTTTTCTTGATACTCATATTGGATACCTCCAGATTAATTTTTATTTTATCACTATAATTATTTTTTTACAAACAAGTTTACGATAATAAAATTACATAATTTTAGCAATTTTACATAACTGTGGAAAATGTGGATAAATTGTGGAAAAGTCATTTTGTAACATAATTGTAATATTTCTCTAAACAGTTGTAACAATACGCACTCCAAGGTTTAGGGCTCTGTGGATAGATTGATTTTTTACAAAATATCTGTTATATAACATTTAACAAAGTTGTAGAAAAGTAGGTGATTTAATGATTTATCAAAATGACATTGCAAATTTAAAAACTAACATTAGTGGAATGATTGGAGAAAAAATTATTGTGAAAGGATCACTACGGAAGGAGTAAATCTTTCGAGAAAGAGGCAACGGTTGTAAGTGTATATCCTAGTATATTTAGAGTAAGATATGAAGACTTAAACAGAGAAGTTTCTTATCAATATAAAGATGTTTTAACTAGAACAGTTGAAGTTGATATTATGGGTGATGATGGTTACAAACCGCTTGTACCACCACCAGTAAAACGTACAAGAAAGTTAAAAACAGCTGTTTAATATGAAAATATTTTTAAGACTAGTAAAATACTAGTCTTTTTTGTTGCAAAATTTAATTTTTATAGTTATAAATAATGCAAAGGAAAAATAAATGAAAAAACAAAAGAACTCAAATGGAAAACTTACAAGTTTTGTTTCCATATTAATAATACTTATTTTAATAGTTGCTAATCAATTATTTGGCGGAAATCTATATAATTTTGCTTTTGGAATAGATAATATCGATGCTAATAATGACATATTAGATAATACAACTGATTCTTTAAGCGGTGTTGAAGATTCTATTGAACTAGAAAAAGAAAAGCTAAATGTTCTATTCTTATATGTAGGACAAGCAGATTGTACTTTAATACAAAAAGATGGATATACAATGCTTATAGATGCAGGAAATAAAGAAGATGGGAAAAATATTGTAGCTTTCTTAAAACATATTGGAATTACAAAAATAGATTATCTAGTTGGTACCCATAGTGATGAAGATCATATTGGAGGGGCAGGTGACATATTAGAGAACATGGAAGTAAGTAAGCTATATATGTCATCAATTGGAACAGGCAAATGGTATTATGATTCTACTATAGATAAGGCAAAAGAAAAGGGAATAAGAATAGTTTATCCAGAACTAAATGAAAAGTTATTCTTTGGCCAAGATATAGATTTAGTAGTAAAATCTGCTGAAAAATATGAAGGAATATCAAGTAACAATAGCTCTATAGTTTTACAACTTACATATAAAAATAATAAGTTTTTATTTATGGGAGATTGTGAAAAAGAAAGTGAAAATGAACACTTTTGGGAACAAGTAGATGTTTTGAAGGTTGGACATCATGGTTCTAATACTTCTAGTAATGAAAACTTTTTAAATCAAGTTAAGCCGCGTTATAGTGTTATTTCAGTAGGAAAGAATAATGAATATAGATTGCCTAATAAATATGTTATAAGTAGATTAGAGAAAATTGGCACAGAAATACTTAGAACAGATATTAATGAAAGTTCTTTTTGGTTTACTTCAGATGGAAACATTATAGAGAAAAAAGAAGTGAGTATAAATCTAGATAAAAAATAAAAGAAATAGAAAAGGAGGTAAAGATGGACGAGTTCGAAATTGATGGAGAATTATATGAAGTTGACGAAATAGGTGATGATGAAAAATATTTTTTCTTAACTAGACTTTCTGATGGAATGACAAAGCAAGAATTTGATATTTCTGATGAATTATACGAAGAAGCTTTAAGAAGCCAAGAACCACAACTTATTCTAGTATATGACAAAGGCGAATTTAAATTTCAAGAAGAGGAATAATTACTAAAACAAAAGATTAAAAATAAAAAGACAATAAAAAAAGAGGTGATGAGACGCGCTACTCATCACCATTTTTTTAGAAGTTAATATAGACCCGGGACATTTTTTCGTGCTCATCAACCCGGATTCTGTCATCCCAGTAATCTGAGATGAGGGAGCCATAGTCAGAGATGATTTCCTGGATAGGAACACATGACTCGAGCCCTTTCTTTTTCTGGGTGAACATGAACACAACTCTGTCGCCGTATCTCCACGAGAGAATGACAAGAATGTCTTTCAACTCGTTGAGGTGGGAGATTTTTTCCTCCCGATCACCGAAGCCGTCGTTTGTAAGATCGGCCCAGTTATTAACCGAATCGATGGATCTTTCGATTACCATCATTACTTCGTTAAGGTTTACAAAACCATCAGGTCTACGCTTCATAAATTTTTTCCTCCTGCCATTAGGCCATACATCATGTGCGGGTACATATGTGAACAAATGATAAGCGCGTGTATCATTTGGGATTTTTAGGAACATCTATTAACTTCATAAATATATTTTAACATAATATGGTAAAAAAGTCAAAAAGAGAAAAGAATAGTAATAAAGATAAAGATAAATATAATTATAAATAAGAATATAATAAAAACAAAAAATAAATACAAATAAAATGATAAAGAAAAAAGAGGATGCATAAACATCCTCTTAAAAATTATTTTGCTGATTTAGCTTTTTCACAAATCTCTGCAAAAGCTTTTGCATCGTTTACTGCTAATTCTGCTAACATTTTTCTGTTAATATTGATATTAGCTTTCTTTAATCCTGCGATTAATGTTGAATAAGTCATATCATTTAATCTTGCTGCAGCATTAATTCTAGCAATCCATAATTTTCTGAAATTTGATTTTCTATCTTTTCTTCCTACATATGCATATGCACCAGATTTCATAACGGCTTGTTTAGCTTGTCTGAATCTATAGTGCTTTGCACCATAATAGCCTTTTGCTCTTTTTAAAACTTTTTTATGTTTTTTTCTTGTGACTATAGCTGTTTTTACTCTTGCCATTTTAAATTCTCCCTTCTAAACAATTAATTACCGTATGGTAATAGCTTCTTTACATGATTTTCAGCAGTTTTATCAACATATGCATTTAGAACACTTCCTGAAGCTTTTTGTCTGCTTGTTTTACGAGCTAGAAGATGTCTTCTATTGCATTTGGTTCTTTTAATTTTTCCAGTAGCTGTATAAGAATATCTTTTCTTTGCAGCCTTATTTGTTTTTAACTTTGGCATTGTTAATTCCTCCTTGTAATATTATATATATATCTTTTAAGCCTTAGTACTTAAAATTATAAACATATTTTTACCTTCTAATATAGGTTTCTTTTCTATAGTAGCTATATCACTTAAACTTTCTGCAAAGTCCATTAAAACTTTTTGACCTAATTCTTTGTAATTTAATTCACGGCCTCTAAATCTAACGGTAATTCTAAGTTTGCTACCATCTTCTAAAAATTTACGAGCATTTTTAACTTTGAATTCAAAGTCATGTGTATCAATATTAGGGGTAATTCTAATTTCTTTAACCTCTAATTGTTTTTGTTTCTTACGAGATTCTTTTTCACGTTTTTGTTGTTCAAATTTATATTTGCCATAATTCATGATTTTACATACTTTAGGATTTCCGCTAGAAACTAATACTAGATCTAAATCTTTAGAATATGCAAGCTCAAGTGCATCGTTTAAAGAATATTCTCCAAGTTTTTGGTTATTATCATCGATTAATTGAACACGATCTGCTCTGATTTGTTCGTTGGTTGGTAATTCCTGTTTTATAATAAATACCTCCTGCTACCAAAATAGAAAAAAGATTGGACAAAGCCCAATCTACTCCTCAAATAAATATAATAAGAATTATATTTAACCTTTTCCTAAAAAGTGAAGGTGAGAAGTAAATCTTCTTCTTTAATCAACAACAAATATTCTAACACATTATGTATAATTTGTCAACAATTATTTCGATATGTATTTAGATATTCGCTAAAAAATGGAAAATAATTTTAAAAATATAAAAAATGAAAAAATGATTTTTTAAAAAATATAAAAAATAAGAATAAAATGAAAATGTAAAATATTGTTATAAACACATAAAAACATAATAAATAAAAGGAAAAGAAGTAAAATACCATTTAATTAAAATGCAAATAAAAACTTTAAAAATAAGAAAAATGATTTTTAATTGTAATATAAATGTTACACATTTTTTGTAATTGAATACCCATAAGCTTTGCAAGGACATTTTTTTCTGAAAGGCGAACATTGATGAAAAAGTGAACGCTACATAAAACCAATAAACAAGCGCGCTACACGGTTTTAATTACATAATAACTAACTTTTGACATTATAAAAAATCCGACTATAATAAAGGTACACTCTAAAAACAAGGAGGCAAAATATGAAAGGATATCATTTAAATCCTGATGAAAACGTTGTAAATAAAGTAATAGAAGGGCTAAGAAGAAAAGAAGGACATTGTCCTTGTAGAATAAAAGTTGATGATACAACACTTTGCCCATGTGATGATTTTATTCAAAACGAAAATTGCATTTGCAAATTATACATTAAAAAGGAAGAAGAATAATAAATGATTATAGCAGGACTACAAAAATTAACACTAACTGATTTTCCAGGTAATGTTGCTTGCATACTTTTCTTAAAAGGTTGCAATTTTAGATGTCCTTATTGTCAAAATTCAGAATTAATTGATCGCAATATAGATGATAATTACATATTAAAAGAAGAAGTTTTTGATTTTCTTAAAAAAAGACAAGGAGTTCTAGAAGGTGTTGTTATTACTGGAGGGGAACCAACAGTAACTAAAGAACTACCAGAACTAATCAAAGAGATTCGAGATTTAGGATTTAGAGTTAAATTAGACACTAATGGAACAAATCCTCAAATGCTTAAAGAACTACTTGATAAAAAATACATTGATTATGTTGCAATGGATATCAAAAATGTAAAAAGTAAATATTTTGAGACAGCAGGCTTATCGAAAAAAGGAAGTGAACAACTTTTAGAGAATATCGAAAAATCAATTAAGATTCTAAAACAATCTAATATAGATCATGAATTTAGGACAACTATAATGAAGAATTATCATACAATTGATGATTTAGAAGAAATAAATAAACTAATCGGAAAAGAAGAAAAATACTTCTTACAAAACTTCGAAGATTCAGAATATGTTTTAGATCATAAACTAGAAGCATTTAGTGAAGAAGAATTAAAAGAAATAAATAACAAATTAAAAGAAAAATTCCCAAATACCCAAGTTCGAGGTCTTTAGGACACAATAAACAATTAGGAGGAAAGAAAGTCATGTACAAAGT
>DGSM01000084.1:1085-9707 GCA_002393975.1 Clostridiales bacterium UBA4362 | reverse complement strand
AGACATAGCTATTAAATTTAGTGAAATACATCCTTCACCAGATTCAATAAAAGCAGTTTCACAATATTATAAATTAAAAATTATAAACATGATACCTATAGCTATTTCTGTAATATTAACAATCATATTATTTGGATTAACTAAATCATTAGATAATATGGTTATAGGAACTATAATTGTGTTTGTTAGCTTTATAATTGGAATTCCAGTTATATTCATTCCTTTAAATCTAATAATATCTCGTAATTCATATGGAAAAATATGGTATGATTATCTTGAATGGTTTGAACTTGAAATAGTTCAATATATTGGTTCACCAAATTTTACTGAAATTATAAAAGACAAGTATTTTAAAGAACCTGACTTTGAAAGTAAAGATCTAAATAAAGAAACTAAGAAACAATATGACTCTGAAATAATAAAAATAGTTTTAGCTGCTATATTTTTAATAATAGGATTAATACTTTATATATACTTAATGTTTAATACTGACATATCATTTTTAATTCTAACACTTATAATGATAGCATTTGGTGCAATATGTGTTTATATTATAAGCGATGCGAGCTTTGGAATTAGAAGAATTAAGGTTCTAGGTAATAAATCAATTGAATAAGCTAAAAAATAATGAGTAATTAATAATTATAATAAAAAAATAAAAAATAAAAAATAAAAAAATAAAAAATAATAAAATGTCTAAATGATATGTTTAGACATTTTTTGTTTTTTTTCTTTCTAATATAATATTAAACTTTAATTTATTCTTTTATCTAATATAGTTTTATGATTGCATGAAGTTCATCACTATCTTTGCTCTTAATTAGTATTGTATATACTGGAGTTTCTGTAAAGCGTTCAAAAGTAACTTTTGAGTGCTCTTTTATTTTTATATTATCATTATTTGATTCATATAATTCTATTTTAATTTCTTCACCTAGAGCAACTTCTTTTTTATAAGCGATTTCTACATTTTTTAACTCTTTATCATCAAAGTATACTTCTTCAGGAAGAACTTCATATGCATAATCTAAATAGTTTAAATTATGTACATGTTTATTTAAATCTAAATCAAATCTTCTTATTTTATAATTTAATGATTCTTTTACTTCTTCTGATTCATTAGGTAAATCTAGTTTAGGTAAATCTTGAATTCCAAATACAGATTCTTCAGGAAATTTGTTATAGATTTCATCTAAATTTTCTGGAAGACGAGCTATTTTGTGACTATTAGTATCTACTAAACACCATTTAGATGAGGCAATAGCACATAGTTCATCATTACTATTAAATACTTTAAAATCTCTTATTACAAATAGCTTATTAAAGAATCTACCCCAAGTAACAACTCTAACATCTTCATTGTCTCCAGGTCTTTTTAATATTTGTAATTTCCAATTAAGCAATACCCAAGTAAGATTCTTTTTAAATAATTCAGTAAAAGACATATTGAAATGAGTAGAATGATCTCCTGCTATATCTTCCATAAAACTTAAGAAAGATTTGTTAGTAAGCTCATTATGAAAGCCAACTTGTGTAAAATTGATTTTAAATTCTTCTTCAAAATAACCATCGTAAAATTTCATATTAGTACCTCTTTAATTAATTCTTCGTTAATATATCATAAACTAAAGAAAAATGCTATAATATACTCTATGGAAAAGATAACAATTGACAAATTATCTAAATGCGAAATTTGTCCAAGAAAATGTAAAGTAAATAGATTAGAAGGAACAAAAGGTTTTTGTAAATGTGATGATAAAATAAGAATTGCTTTAGTATCTTCACATTATTTTGAAGAACCTTGTATTAGTGGAAAAGAAGGATCTGGTACAATATTTTTTAGCAATTGCAATCTTGCTTGTGTTTATTGCCAAAACTATGAGGTAAGCCAAGAAGGTAAGGGAAAAGAAGTTAGTATTGAAAGATTAAGTGAAATCATGCTTGAACAACAAGCAAGAGGAGTAAATAATATTAACTTAGTTACTGGCACTATGTATATATATCAAATAATAGAAGCTATAAAGATTGCAAAAAGTAAAGGGTTAACAATTCCAATTGTATATAATACTAGTGGATATGAAACAATAGAAACTATTAAAGATTTAGAGGGAATAGTAGATATATATCTTCCTGATTTAAAGTATTATAGTGATGAACTAGCTTTAAAATATTCTAATTGTCCTAACTACTTTGAGTATGCTACAAAAGCTATAAAAGAGATGATTAATCAAATAGGAGAAAATGAATTTAATGATAAAGGGATTATGACTAAAGGTGTTATAATTCGTCATTTGATTTTACCGAATCATGTTCAAAATAGTAAAAACATTTTAAAGTGGATAAAAGATAATTTACCACATAATACTTATGTAAGTGTTATGGCACAATATTTTCCAACAAATAAAGCTAAGAGTATAGAAGGAATTAATAGAAAGATTAATACAAAAGAATATAAGGAAATAGAAAATTACTTATATACTTTAGGACTTGATGAGGGATATATGCAAGATTTAGGAGAACATGAAGAAGAATATGTTCCAAATTTTGATTTTAGAAATATTTAGATATAGTTATATTAAAATAATATGAAATCTTAGTAATAAAACTTGTTATTTGGAAAATGCTTATATTAATATAAAGTTGAATGATTTTCTAAACAAAGGAGAAAATTCAAATGGCTGATGATAATAGAAAAGAATTTAAACAAATATATAGCATTGTTCCAACTCAAAAAAAGAGCAAATGGTCAAAATTTAAGAGCTTTATGTCTTATGATGTATCTTTTAGTTCTAATAGAAATTCAATCTTCCAAGAAATAAAAGACTTTTGGAATCAAGATATACGCTTTAGAAGAGCTAGAAAGAGTGGATTATGGCTTCCAGCTCCTCAACCAGAGCCAGTATTAATTCCTATTCCTATTGATGAACAAAGATATGATAATCAAAAAGATTTAAAGAAAGATAAAATAAAAGTAGAAGCTGAAAGTGTAACTCCAGAAATGCCACAAGCAAAACAATCAGAGGATAACTTATTTGCTATATCTGATTCTACAGATGATATTCAAAAAGAAGTAGATATAATCTTTGGAGATATACCAAAAGCTGAAGATAAGGATAGAAGTTTATCTGGTGGAAAAACTAATAGTCCTTATTTAAGAATAGACTTGTAATAAAAGAAAGGAGTAAACTATGAATAAAATTAAAAAGACAATATCAATTTTATTAATAGTTTCTCTTTTATTATTCATTATCTGTAATAAAGCTTTAGCAACTTCTACAGCAAGTGACCCAAATGATAGATTTATTCCTATGAGAGATACTAGTGTTATGGAAGATCCATCATTAAAACCTGAGAATTACATAGAAGAACCAAAATCTTATAATAACGAAACAGATCTTAAAGGACAAAACACATATTTTGCTGTTGGAATAGTTCTATTGTTAGTTGGGGCATCTTGTGCTTTGATAATAATCAAGATGACAAAGAATAAAAAAGCTAAAAATAAATTAAAATAAATAAATATAAAAATATAAAAATATATAAATAAATATAAAAAAATATAAAAAAATAGTCATTCACTGAATGACTATTTTTTTATTCTTTTTTCTTTTATTCTTTATTTTTTTTCTTTTTTCTTTTTTTTTTTTCTTTTTTAATATTTTCTCTAATATTTATGGTTTAAATATTATTTATTGCTGAAGCATATATAAATGCTTTAATAATATTTTTCATGTTTTCATCATATTTATAAAGTGACTCTGGATGGAATTGAACTCCAACTGCAAACTTTTTATTAGGGAACTCTATTGCTTCAATAGTTCCATCTGGGGCAGTTGCAGAAACAATTGCATCATCTAATTGGTTTTTAACTCTGTGAACATGTCTACTATTTACTTCGATTTCTTCTTTTTCAACAAATTTATATAATAGAGTGTTTTTATTTATTTTTATTGAATGAACATATCTTTGAGAAGCATCTCCATGTGCAATATATTCATCTGAATATTCATCACTTGGAATATCTTCAGTTATGTCACGAACATTTCTAGAAGTATCTACGCAAGCTAAATTTTGCATTCCAAGGCAGATTCCTAAAATTGGTTTATCGATTTCTAAGCAATATCTAACAACATCAGTATCATAAGGATAAATTCTGTTTCCACCAGGTAGTAAAATACCATCACATAAATTAACTTGTCTTACCATATCTTCATAATTATCATGGGTAAGTTTTGGCGCATCAGAAGCTTTCATATCACCAACATTACCAGATTGGGTGGTCATTAGCATTATAGGAATTCCACCTAAATCAACAATTGCATTTTTGTAGCTTTCTACTGTTCCAAAAGCAGATTTATCATCCATTGTTTTCATGCCTGCTCCAAGGATACCAATTATAGGTTTTGACATATGTTTATCTCCATTTCTTTTTATTTGGTTTTAAATTTGCCTTTAGTATAACACATCATATGTTACAACTCAATTATTTTTAATTTATTATACTTGAAATATAATAAACTATATAATACAATATCAATTGCAAAAAAAGATAAAAATTAAGGAGGTTTTTTATGTCAGTAAAAGTTGCTATTAATGGATTTGGAAGAATAGGACGTCTAGCATTTAGACAAATGTTTGGCGCAGAAGGATATGAGATCGTTGCTATAAACGATTTAACTAGCCCAAGTATGCTAGCACATCTTTTAAAATATGATTCTTGCCAAAAGAAATATGAAAAAGCAGACACAGTAGTTGCAGGAGAAGATTCAATTACTGTTGACGGAAAAACAATTAAAATATATGCAGAAGCAGATGCACATAATCTTCCATGGGGAGAAATAGGAGTTGATGTAGTTCTTGAATGTACAGGATTCTACACATCTAAAGAAAAAGCTTGGGCACATATTGATGCAGGAGCTAAGAAAGTTGTTATATCTGCACCAGCAGGAAATGATTTACCAACAATCGTTTATGGAGTAAATGAAGGAACATTAACAGCTGATGATAAGGTTATTTCAGCAGCAAGCTGTACAACAAACTGCTTAGCACCAATGGCAAAAGCATTAAATGATTTTGCACCAATTCAATCAGGTATCATGACAACAGTTCATGCTTATACAGGAGACCAAATGGTTCTTGATGGACCTCATAGAAAAGGTGATTTAAGAAGAGCTAGAGCTGCTGCTTGCAACATAGTTCCTAACTCAACAGGAGCTGCTAAAGCTATAGGATTAGTTATTCCTGAATTAAATGGAAAACTTATCGGATCTGCACAAAGAGTTCCAGTTCCAACAGGATCTACAACAATCCTTGTTGCTACTGTTAAAACAGATAAAGAAGTTACACCAGAAGCTATTAATGCTTATATGAAGTCAGTTTCAAATGCTTCTTATGGATATACAGAAGAACCATTAGTATCTTCAGATATTATTGGTGAAACACATGGATCATTATTTGATGCTACTCAAACAATGGTATCAAAAGTTTATGATGATACATATCAAGTACAAGTTGTTTCATGGTATGACAACGAGAATTCATATACTAGCCAAATGGTTAGAACAATCAAATATTTTGCAGAATTAAACTAAGTAAAGGGAAATATAATGAGTAAAGTAACCATTGAAGACTTAAATGTCGAAAATAAAAAAGTTTTTGTTAGATGTGACTTTAATGTTCCACTAGACGAAAACAAAGTAATTACAGATAATACTAGAATTGTAGCAGCACTTCCAACAATCAAATATCTTTTAGATCATGGTGCTAGCTTAATTCTATGCTCACACCTTGGAAGACCTAAGGGACAAGTAAATCCAGAGTTCTCTTTAGCACCAGTTGCTTGGGAACTTGGAGTTCAACTTGATAGAGAAGTAAAACTTGCTGAAGATGTTGTTGGACCAAGTGCTAAAGCATTAACAGCTAACATGAAACCAGGAGATATAGTTTTACTTGAAAATGTTAGATTTGATGCAAGAGAAGAAGCAAACGATCCAGAGTTTGCTAAAGAACTTGCTTCAATGTGTGATGTATATGTAAATGATGCTTTTGGTACATGCCATAGAGCACATGCATCTACAGCTGGAATGGTTCCATTTGTTAAAGAAGCTGCTTGTGGTTTCTTAATTGAAAAAGAATTAAGAGAAATAGGTGGAGCTCTTAACAATCCAGAAAGACCATTTGTTGCAATTTTAGGAGGAAAGAAAGTTTCTGATAAAATTGGTGTAATCAATAATTTGATGGAAAAAGTAGATACATTAATTATTGGTGGAGCAATGGCATATACATTCTATAAAGCTATGGGACTTGAGATTGGAGATACTATCTTTGAAGAAGATAAATTAGATCTTGCAAAAGAGCTTATGGCTAAAGCTGAAGAAAAAGGTGTTAAATTCATGCTTCCAGTAGATAACAAAGTTGGAAGAGAATTTAAAGAAGATACAGAATCAAAAGTAGTTCCAAGAGAAGGATTCGAGCCAGGATGGCAAGGATTTGATATTGGACCTGCTACTATTGAAATGTATAAAGAAGAACTTCGTAAAGCAAAAACAGTTCTTTGGAATGGACCTTTAGGCTTATTCGAATTTGAGCAATTTGCTACAGGTACAAATGAAATTGCTAAATGCTTAGCAGAACTTACAGATTGCAAAACTATTATCGGTGGTGGTGATAGTGCAGCAGCTGTAAATAAAGCAGGCTTGGCAGATAAAATGACACATATATCAACTGGCGGTGGAGCATCACTTGAATACATAGAAGGAAAAGCTTTACCAGGAATAGAATGTTTACCTGAGAAATAAAAAATTATTTAAGAGACTTATGCTCTGATTTTTCAGGGTATAGGTCTCTATTCATTGTACAATATTACAATATAAATAATAAGGAGTTTTTATGAGAAGAAAAGTTATAGCAGGAAATTGGAAAATGAATATGCTTCCATCTGATACAATAAAATTTATGGAAGAAATCGATCCATTAGTTAAAGATTCAAAAAATGAAGTAATACTTTGTGTTCCTTTTACAGATTTATTTTATGCAATAAATTATACTAGAGATATTCCATATCTTCATATTGGAGCACAAAACATGCACTATGAAGAATCAGGTGCTTTTACTGGAGAAATATCACCAGAGATGTTAACTTCTGTAGAATGTGAATATGTTATTATTGGTCATTCTGAAAGAAGACAATATTTTAATGAAACAGATGAAAGTGTAAATTTAAAAGTTAAGGCAGCTCTAAAACATGGATTAAAACCAATCGTTTGTGTTGGTGAAACATTAGAGCAAAGAGAGGCTGGTAATGCTATACAAGTAGTTAACACACAGATTACAAAGGACCTTGATGGATTGACTTTGGATGATTTAAGCAATATAATTATCGCATATGAACCAATATGGGCAATAGGAACAGGAAAAACTGCTACTAAAGAAGATGCAGAGGAAGTAATTAAAGCTATAAGAGATATGGTAAGAGAATTATTTTCAAATGATGATGTTCCAATACTATATGGTGGAAGCGTTAAACCAGAAAACGCAAAAGAATTATTTACAATGCCAAATATTGATGGTGGATTAGTTGGTGGAGCAAGCCTTAAACCTGATGTTTTTGAAAAGATTGTAAATTTTGACAAATAACTGATTTGACAAGATAGAAGGGATAAAGTTTAAGTTTATGGATAAAAAAGTTACAATGTTAGTAATCATAGATGGATATGGAAAGAATCCAGAAAGTGAAGGAAACGCAGTAGCTCAGGCTGACAAGCCTAACCTCGATAAGTTGATGGCTACATGTCCAAATTCTAATATTTCTGCTAGTGGTGGTTCAGTAGGACTTCCAGATGGACAAATGGGAAATAGCGAAGTTGGACATACAAATATAGGAGCAGGAAGAATAGTATATCAAGATTTAACTAGAATTACTAAATCAATTGAAGAAGGAGACTTCTTCAGTATACCTGAATTTACTGATGCTCTAGATAATGTAAAACAAAATGGTAAAAAACTTCATATTTTAGGACTAGTTTCAGATGGTGGAGTACATAGTCATCAAAGACATTTATATGGACTTTTAGAACTTTGCAAACGTAAAGGATTAGAAGGAAATGTATTTATACATGCACTATTAGATGGTAGAGATACTTTACCTGCATCAGGTGAAGGATATGTTCAAGCATTAGAAGAAGTTATGAAAGAAAAGGGCGTTGGAAAGATTGCAACAGTTGGTGGCAGATTCTATGGAATGGATAGAGATAAGAGATGGCAAAGAGAACAAAAAGCTTATGATGCTATGGTATTTGGAAAAGGTGAAACAGCAACATCAGCTACAAGTGCTATAGAAAGTTCTTATCAAAAAGAAGTTTTTGATGAATTTGTTGTTCCAACAGTTATTATGAATGGTGATAAACCAGTTGCAACAATAGATGATGGTGATTCAGTAATATTCTTCAATTTTAGACCAGATAGAGCTAGACAAATAACTAGAGCTTTAGTTGATCCAGAATTTAAAGAATTCGAAACTAAACCTATGCACTTAAACTTTGTTACTATGACAGAGTATGATGAAACAATTCCAAATGTTAAAGTTGCATTTAAACCAGAACATTTAAACAATACTTTTGGAGA
>DGSM01000084.1:0-975 GCA_002393975.1 Clostridiales bacterium UBA4362 | reverse complement strand
CATGTAACATTCTTCTTTAATGGAGGAAGAGAAGAACCTTATGAAGGAGAGGATAGAATACTTATTCCTTCACCAAAGGTTGAAACTTATGACTTAAAACCTGAAATGAGTGCAAATGAAATTACTGATAAAGTAGTAGAAGCAATAAATGCTAGAAAATATGATGCAATAATCTTGAACTTTGCAAACTCTGATATGGTTGGACATACTGGAAATATTCCAGCAGCAATTAAAGCTGTTGAGACAGTAGACAATTGTGTAGGAAGAATTGCTGAAGCAATAAAGAATAATGATGGAACATTATTAATTACTGCAGATCATGGTAATTCAGAGCAAATGTTAGATTATAAAACTGGAGAACCATTTACATCACATACTACAAACTTAGTACCATTTATTGTTTATAATAAAGATGATGTTAAAGTTAAAGATGGAAGACTATGTGATATAGCTCCTACTATGCTTGACTTAATGGGAATTGAACAACCAGTAGAAATGACAGGTGAAAGCTTAATTATAAGAGAATAAGAAGAAGGGAGAAGAGTTGAAAGAATATACTGCTCAAGATATAAGAAAACAATATAAAGAAATTAGACAAAGTCTTGTAAATCTTATCCCAGAAAAGTGGGAAGGTATATATTTATACGCTTCTGTCCTAAATCAAAAAGGTGGGGAGATGTACTTTTATTACACCCCTAAAAAGTTTTTAAAACATAAACCTATTAATTGTTATGAAATAGCATCTCGCTTTGGAATAGATGAAATTGAATATAATGAAGCTTTAGAAAAACTATATAAAAAGATAAAAAAACTATATACAATGAATGATAGAAAGTTTTCTAATATTACAATCATAATGGAAAATGGTAAGTTTACAATAGAATATCATTATAATAATATAATGCATTCGATGTATACTGATGAACAAAGACATTTGATTTGGTATTATAAAAATCTTAATATTCCTATGGATGC
>DGSM01000018.1 GCA_002393975.1 Clostridiales bacterium UBA4362 | reverse complement strand
ATGCAAGTTATTTTAGATGTTTCAAGAGAATTTGAAGAAATGACTGGCAGACATTATGATTTATTTGAACAATACAAAATGGAAGATGCTGAATATGTAATCGTTTGTATGAACTCTACAGCAGGAACTGTAAAAACAGTTGTTGATGATTTAAGAGAAAAAGGAATTAAAGCTGGACTTATCAAGATTAGAGTTTTCAGACCATTCCCAGGTGAACAAATTGCTAAAGCTTTAGCAAATGCAAAGGCAGTTGCTGTTTTAGATAAAGTTCCATTCTTAAGCCATACTGGAGGACCTCTTTTTGAAGATATCGTTTCAGGTATGTTTGTTCATAAAGTAAATGTACCTACAATCAATTATTCATATGGTGTTGGTGGAAGAGACGTAACTAAAGAAAATATTGAAAAAGTATATGCAGATTTACAAGCTCTACAACCAGACGATATCTATCCATTTAGATTTTTAGATCTTAAGGTGAAAGGAGAGTAAAATATGTATAATGTTAAAGATGTAGTTGCAAATAAACCTTCAAGATTTGCAGCAGGACATAGAATGTGTGCAGGATGTGCTGCACCAATTATAGTAAGAATGGTATTAAGAGCTGTTAAGCCAGAAGATCATGTAGTAGTAAGTAATGCTACTGGATGTCTAGAAGTTGCTTCTTGTATTTATCCTTATACAAGTTGGACAGATTCTTATATTCATACAGCTTTTGAGTGTGCATCAGCTACAGCATCAGGTGCTGAAGCAGCATACAAATCATTAAAAAGACAAGGAAAAATTCCTGAAGACCAAGATACTAAATTTATTATCTTTGGTGGAGATGGTGGAACATATGATATAGGTATCCAAAGTTTATCAGGAGCTATGGAGAGAGGACATGATCTAACCTATGTATGCTATGATAATGGTGCATACATGAATACAGGTATTCAAAGATCATCAGCTACTCCAAGATTTGCTGATACAACTACAACACCTGCTGGAAAAGTTATTCCAGGAAAAATGCAATCAAGAAAAGATTTAACTGAAATCATGGTTGCTCATCATATTCCTTATGTAGCTCAAACTGCTCCAATTGGAACTTTCCAAGATTTATATGAGAAAGCAGAAAAAGCTATATATACAGAAGGTGCTAAATTCTTAAATGTATTATCACCATGCCCAAGAGGTTGGAGATATAATACAGAAGAATTAATGGAAATGAGCAAACTAGCTGTTGATACATGCTATTGGCCATTATATGAAGTTGTTAATGGTGTATATCATATTACTTATAAGCCAGCTCAAAAGAAACCTGTTTCAGAATTCTTAAAACCTCAAAAGAGATTCCAACATATGTTCAAACCAGGAAATGAGTGGATGATTGAAGCTTTCCAAGAGGAAGTTGATAATCGTTGGAACGAATTACTAGCTAAAGAAGAAATGACTAATAAATAATTAGTTAATAGAGTAATTCTATTTTAGGAGCTTATTTATGAAAAAAGTTATTTCGATGATTTTAATTCTAGTAACAATTCTTGTTAGTTCCACCTATGTTTTAGGAGCTACAGGGAAGGTTACTGCTGATACTTTAAATATTAGAGAATCAGCATCTCAATCTTCAAAAGTTATTGCTAGAATTGCAAAAGATCAAGAAGTAGAGATTTTAGAAGATAATGGAGAATGGCTTAAAGTAAAGTATAGAACTTATACTGGTTTTGTTAGTAGCAAATTTATTACTAAAAATGCAGAAACACCAAAGGAAGAAACACCAGCTACAACAGAGAATACTGTAACAGAAACTGAAACTAAGACTGAGGAAAAAGTAGAAGAAAAAGCTCAAGTTGTTGAAGAAAATAAAACTCAAAATACAGAATATATTTCTAACAGAAATACTAAGCTAAAAGAGAATGTTAAAGTTTATTCTTTACCAACACTTAGTTCATATACTATTGGAGAATTAAATTCTGGAACAGAGCTATTAGTAATAAATTCTGCTGGACAATGGGCATATGTTCAAACAGATAGTTTGTCTGGATGGATTAGACTTGCTGCAACAGAAATTGAAACTGTTACAACAACTCCAGAAACTCCTAAAGAGGAGCCTAAGGAAGAAAACAATGTTCAAGAACCAGCTGCTCAAAATACAGTAGAAGAGAATTCTACTAAAAATGAGGATACTACTAAGCAAGAAGAACCAAAAAGTGAGGAAACTGCTCAAACCACTGATAATGGTTCTTATCCAAAGACTATGTATACTAATAAAGACTCTGTAATTATTAGATATAAACCAAGCAAAGATTCTGGTATCTTAAATAGCTTAAAAAAAGGAGCTAAAGTTAAGGTTACTGGAAAAGAAGGCGAATGGTATAAAGTATCTATTAGTGGAGATACTGGATATATCTACTATACATTACTTTCAGATAGCAATAGTTAATAAATAGGGGCACACTATTTAAATGAAACAACGTTTATTTATGGTGCTCGTTATAATTCTAAATATAATCATTATAGTGTTACACCTAATGGGTGTAACACTTTTTAAATGTGCAGATTTAGAAGATACTTTTGAGGCTACAATTATTTCAAATGTTCAAGAAAAAAACTATGTTGATTCTTATATTGGAATAATAGATGGAAAGAAATATATTTTATATTTAAATAAGGATACTACTTACAGTATTCGGAGATATACTTAAAGTTCAAGGTGAATATAAAGAGCCTCAAGGAAAAAGAAATTATAAAGGTTTTGATTATTCTTTATATCTTAAATCAAAGAAAATATTTGGCACCATTCGTGCAAAAGATGTGGAAAAGATAGGGCAAAATAATAATATTTATTATAGATATCTTAAGTTTGTGAATAAAGTAAGAGATACTATTTTAGATAGAATTGATAATAATATTGAAAATACAAATTCTCAAATTATAAAAGCGATACTTGTGGGTGATAAAACGAGTCTAGAAAAGGAATTAAAGGATTATTTTAAAGTTTCTAACTTATCTCATATGCTAGCAATTTCAGGAGCTCATTTTGGATTCATTATTCTTTTTTGCTCATTTGCATTAAAAGGATTAAAGTTTAAAAGATTAAGACAAGTTATTACTATTATAATTATTATATTCTTTATGACTTTAACAGGAATGACACCTTCTGTTGTAAGAGCAGGAATAATGGCAATAATTACTATACTTGGAAGCATACTTAAAAGAAAGCCAGATATTTATACAAGTCTTTCAATAGCTTTGTTTATTCAAATAATTATTAATCCATATGTTATATTTGATGTTGGTCTTCAATTATCTTTTGGTGGTGTTTTAGGAATAGCTCTTTTTGCTAAACCTTTAGAAGAATATTTAAACAAACTATCAATATTAAAAATTCTAAAAAAAATAAAACTAAAAATATTTAAAGATTCAAAAGTAATTGAAAAACTTAAAATCAATAGTACTATATCAATTACTTTAGCTGCTAATATAATTATTATGCCTATTATGATGTATCAATTTAGTACTATATCTTTAACCTTTGTTATATCAAATCTTTTAGCAGGAAGCTTTCTTGGAGCTATTGTTATATTTGGATTTATTGCTGTATTTATAAATATTAAACCTTTATATTTTGTTTTAAATATATTAATATCATTGTTTTCTAAAATAGCTACTATTTGTAGCAAACTTCCATTTTCTTTAATTTATATAAAAACACCATCTATAATTCAAATTATCTTCATGTATTTAATCATTTTTTTATTCTACTTAATAATTACTAAAAGAATTGATTTTAATAAGGTTAAAAAACTTATTGTTTCTTTAATAATTATTATTTTTATTCTAAATATTAATATTCCAAATAATAATTTAATTATCCATTTTATAGATGTGGGTCAAGGCGATTCTTGTCTAATGATTCATAAAGGAAAGACTATCATGATTGATGCAGGAGGAAATAGTGATCCAAATTTTGATTTAGGAGAGAATACTATACTTCCATATCTTTTAGATAGAAAGATTACTAAAATAGATTATTTAATCGTTTCTCATTTTGATAGTGATCATGCTCAAGGATTTATTTATGTTTTAAAACATTTAAAAGTTAAGAATGCAATTCTTCCAATACAAGCTACTAATTCGAATCTATATGAAACTTTTATTTCTATATGTAATGAGAAAAATATAAATGTTGTTTATCTAAAAAGAGGAGATATCTTTTTTGTAGGACAATTAAAGTTTGAAGTTTTGCATCCAGGTTCTAAGTTTATTCATGAGAATCCAATGAATAATAATTCATTAGTTTTCAGAATTGATTACTACAATACTTCTCTTTTATTTACTGGAGATATTGAAGCTATAGCAGAGCAAGAACTGGTATCTAAATGTAGACAGAAACTTGATGTAGATATTTTGAAGGTTGGACATCATGGATCTAATACATCATCTATTGAAAGTTTTTTAGAAGCAGTAAGTCCTAATATAGCTTTAATAGGAGTAGGAGTAGATAACAAGTTTGGGCATCCAAATGAAGATGTAATTAATAGATTGCAAAAGATGAATATTCAGATATATAGGACAGACAAGGATGGAGAAATAACTATTAACATTAACATGAAAGGAAGGATAAAAATAGCTACATAATTAAATTGTAATAATGGACAAAATATATTATAATGAAGGAGAAGAGTAAATGCAAAAAAGGCAGAGAATACAAAATGTAGATACTGCATATATTCCAAGAAGAAAAATAGGGAATTATCTTTTGAATCCAGAACATAGAGATAATCAAGGGAAAGCTAAATTATTAAATAGCTTAGGATATACGCTCAAGAATAAGAGCAAGCTTAAAGGAGATATATTAAGAGAAATAAAGAAAAATAAAGCCGAATTTCAAAGTAGTACTAACCAGGGAGATAAGTATAAAATTGAAATAGAGTTAGGGCTTATTAAAAAAATAAAGTTTATATCAATTTGGATTGTAAATGGAAAAGATACAAGATTCGTTACAATAAAACCTAAGAGAAGAGGAGGCAAGGTTAATGAAAGAAATACAGAAAATTGGTAATTTTCATATATATGATAGAATAAGAATTAAAGATACAAAGATTACTGGAAATATAGTATTAATATATGATGATACAGATTGTGAGATTGAATTAGATGATGAATACTGTGAAGGTGATATTATTACTAAGACTTGCAATGTTAGATGCTTAGAAAAAGAATAGTAGAGAGACTCTTAAAAGAAATGAATTCCTATTAGGATCATTTCAAAAAGAGTCTTTTTATTACGATAAAGATGAAAGTGAAACAAAAATTCCGGAGGGATTTACATTAAATGAAAATGTAGAATGATACATAACTTCTTGAAAAATATATTTTGGTATAATATAATTTTTTCGTTCTTACAAATGATTACATACTAAAATATATGGAGAATAAATGTGGCAAAGAATAATGATGGAATAGTAAGCAAAAAGAAACTTACAAAACAAGGCATATTAGTAATTATTATATTGTTATTAGGGATAGTTACTATTGGAGCTTTTGGATATTATAGATCTGGATTAAAAGCTGTTAGCAAAGAAGATTCAGAAGTAATCGTTACAATAGATGAGGGAATGACACCATATCAAATAGCAGATAGATTAGCTGAAAATAAGGCAATTAAGAGTGCAACTGTATTTAAAATCTATATTAAGAGAAATAATATTTCTGGCTTTAAGTTTGGAACATATAAATTAA
>DGSM01000105.1:5357-24806 GCA_002393975.1 Clostridiales bacterium UBA4362 | reverse complement strand
TGTAAATTAGTAATTTAAGGAGAAAGAACAGTGAACGAAGAAGTGGACTTTCTAGAACTACTTAAATTCATAAGAAGAAAAAAGTTTGCAACAGCAATTCTTTTAATAATATCAATGGTTAGCTGTAATTTATATGCATATTCTAGCAATAGATTTATAGATGTAGCATCAGGCCTAAAAGTTGAGGGAATATCATTATTAATATCATTAATTGTAACAATATTTATTCTGTTAGTATTATTATATTATTTTGATAGAAGTATTAAATCATCAGACATTTTAAAACCATATAATCTATTAGAAGTTGTTTCTGATTCATCAGATATAATAAAAGTAAAAACTAAAATTAGATTAAGAGAACAAGGAAAAGTGATCTTTTTAACTTCACCTAGAGCTAGTGAAGTAGAAGACATTATAATGAAACTTGCTAAAGAGTTTCATAAAGATTCTAAAATAATAGTAATCGATAGTGACTTTAGAAATGGTAAGTCAGAAAAAGAAGGATATTCTAATATATTAAAGAAATATTCTGATAAATATAAATCATATATAGAGAAGTATCATGGTGTTGATTTCTTAAATGTTGGAACTGAACTAGATGATCCAGAAGTACTTCTTTATAGCAAGAATAATCAAAAATTATTAGAAGATTTAAAAGCAAAATACGATTATATAATAATTTACAATTACAATATAGTAGATTATAGTGATGCATTAATATTATCTAAAATTAGTGATTCAAATTATATAGTAGTACAACTATATAGTACTCTAAGAGATGATTTTGATAATGCAATAGAAGCCTTTAAACAAATAAATAGTAAGCTTGATGGAATTATAGCAATTTCAGAAAAGTTTGAAGATAAAGACATTGAAGACTAAGTCTCCAATGTCTTTTTGTTACAATTATTTTAAACAATTGTAAACTTAATTTTCTTGAATAGCCTTTATTAGTATGATAATTTTTTATACGAGATAATATAAGATAGAGGTAGCTATGAAAGAGAGAAGAAGTTACAAAAGAGAAAAGATTTTAAAAACTATAATGATTACAATTACCACTCTTTTACTTTCTGTTAGTGCATTTACAGCAGGAGGAATAATAAGAAGAGCGCAATGGACTTCTGAAAAGAGAAAAGCATTTGAGAATTTCTTTATTGGAAGAGATAAAGAAATTGAATATGGTACAGAGATTAGCATCATTGAATTAAAAAAACAAATGCTAAAAGTAGATCTTTCAATGGAAAATGTCAAAATAGACATTAATGGAGAAGAACAACCAAGCGATAAAGTATATAAATTCTTAAAAGTTGATGATAACAAAATTAAATGTACTTTAACTGAAGCAGTTGAAGGAGAAAAAATTAGTGTAGCTAAAACTTATATCTACAAAGTAATAGACACAGTAAAACCAAAATTAGAAGGATTAGCTGATAAAGAAATAACAGTAGGAGAGGAAATAGACCTAAAAGCAGGAATAGTTGCTACAGATCCTATCGATGGAGATCTAGAAGTAGAAACATCAGGAGACTTTAATAAAGATGCTTCAGGAGAATATACAATTACAGTTACGGCTAAAGATAAAAATAATAATGAAGTTAGTGGAAACTTCAAAGTAGTAGTAAAAGACAAACCAGCAGAAGAACAACAAGAAAATAATAGCAATAAAGACAATAAAAAAGAGAATAAATCTACTTCAAATAATAGTAACAATAACACAAATAATAGCAATAATAATAGTAGTAATAATCAATCTTCAGGAAGCTCTTCTAGTGGAAACAATTCTAGTTCAGGTTCAAGTTCAAGTTCAAATGATCAAGGATCAGGATCATCTACTACACCTAGTACACCAAGTACTCCAAGTACACCTAGCACACCTAGTGATACATTTGTGTATAAATCATTACCATCTAGTGCAAGTAGTACATTTAGCTTAGTAAATGAGAAAAGAACAGATGCTGGAGTAAATGCATTAACTTGGGATAGTGGTTTAGCAAAAGTTGCTGAAGCTAGAGCAATGGACTTAGCTAAAACTGGTACATTCTCACATACAACTCCTAATTTAGGAACACCAGCACAAACTATGGCTAAATATGGATATTCATATTCATCTCTAGCAGAGAATTTAGCAGGAAATTCATCAAATAGTGGAGCTGTTACAGCTTGGATGAATTCTAGCGGACATAAAGAAAATATGTTAAATGCTAAATATAAGAAAACAGGAATAGGTGTAGTAACATCACCTAAATATGGTAAGATTTATTGCCAAATATTTACTAACTAAAAAACATAGGAGTAAGAATGAATAGCAGAAAAGTACTTTTAAAAAAGTGCAATCATTGTGGAAAAGTTGTGGAAGAGATAGTGAACTCATTTAATGATACTATCTGTTGTGGAGAAGCAATGGAAAAAATTACTTGTAATGAAGTAGATACGTCAAATGCAAGCCACATACCAACTTACGAGATTTTAGAAGGAAAAATTAGAGTAATTTTAAATCATGAAATTGATGAAGAACATTATATTATGTGGATAAAGTTAGTCTACAAAAATGAAGAAAAAACATTTTTCTTTAAACCAGGAGAAGAAATAGATGCTATTGGGCATTATGAACCAGGAATGAAAATATATGTTTATTGCAATTTACATGGTTTATGGATAAGAGAAGTTGTCTAGGAGAAAAAATGTTTCGGATTATTTAAGAAAAAGAATAAAGATGATAATAAAAATAAAGAGCAACCACCAGTAGGACCATGGTGTGAACTAAACAATGGCTATAAAGTTCCAAGATTATCATTAAATCTTGATGGGATATCTAAAGAAGAGATGGTAAACTATGTAACAAGTGCTCTTCAAATAGGATATAGAATGTTTGACTTTGATTCAGATAATCCTGCAATAGAAGAAATTGCAAGTGCTGTTGAAAGTAGTGGAATAAGTAGACATCAAATATTCTATAGTGTAAGTATCAAATGCCCAGAAGCACCAAGTAAAGTAGATAAAGTAGTAAAAGATCTTTTAGAAAGATTAAAAACAAATTACGTTGATATATGTGTATTTAAAGCTAATGGATTTTATGGAGTTATATTAGAACTATATTATTACTTCTATAAGATATATAGAGATAAAAAGACATTCAAAGCATTTGGAATAGAAGGATTAGATACTTTAAGAGAAGATATATTTAACATGTATAAACAAGAAAGAATACAACTAGAAAAAATATCATCTAATCTATTACAACCAAACTATGTATTAATGAGTAAATATGAAAGACACAATATTAAACTTATGACTAAAGAATCTTTAGGAACAGGAGAAAACTTAGTAAACTATTGTAGAGTTCATCTTGAAAAGATGGCTGAAGAAACAGGAAAAACAATAACACAATTAGCCTTAAGATTTCTTTATCAAAGAGGAAATATTGTTACAGTAAAATCTAAAAATCCAGAAGAACTAAAAGAATTCATAGATATTCAAAACTTTGTTCTTACTGAAGAACAAATGAAGTATTTAAGTGAAGTTGATAATTTTTAGTTTTATTTAATTTTAATTTTAAATTTAAAGTATAAAAAATAATAGCGTGGGATTGTTATCCCACGCTATTTTGTGCTAGCTCACTCCTGAACGTGCTTAAGATGAATCCGGCCTTTGAATGCTATAATCTTGAAGGTATTACCAGGCTTGGCAACACCGAGCCAAGCAGGTAAGAAAACACGACACTTAGTGTCAATAGTAACGAGACCTTCAACTCCTTCGGTAGTAGCTTCTTCCACAATGTCGAACTCTGTACCATCATCATTCATGGACACGATCATGAGCTGTTTTCCATTTTCACGTTTTAAATTAGCATATGAGCATAAGTCTTGATGCAAGTTCAGCCGCCGCTGATTGTCAACTTTTGAGAATGCCATAAAAGACACCCCTTTCTGTGAATTTCTAACTAGCACATTGTGCAATAGTTAACATAATAATTATATCATATTGCATAAAAAACTTCAATATGATAAAGTTTGAGTATATTTTAGATTGATACAAGAGGATTTTTATGTTTAAAAATAAAGATTTGAAGAGAAGAGCATTAGAAGTTTTTAAAAAGAATAAATGGACTCTTATTATATTATCTATCTTAATGACCGTTGTTATAGGAGAGTATGCACTAGCTAGTGACTCTCAAAACAATGCTCATATTATTAACCAAATATATCAAGATAGAAAAAATGGTGTAGAAATAAATGTAATAGAAGTAACCGAAACATTTCTTATTAATAGATATGCTACTGAAATGCTAGCACAATTATCTAGTGGTCAAAATAATACTATTTCAAATCTTATTAAATATTTTAATGAAAAGAATAATGTTAATGCAGGAAATCTCTTTGAAATAGCAGATTTCTTTATTAAAGGACAAGAACAAGTACAAGAGATTATTGATTCTAGTACAGATATGAGCTTGGAAGCTGGAGAAAAAGCTTTTTTAATTGTTGCAGCATCTATTGGATTTTTTATTAAGATCTTTTTAACAGATCCTTTAATAATTGGAGAAAAAAGAGTTTTTCTTGAAAGCATATATTATGAAAAAACAAAAATACAAAGAGTAACATATCCATTCCAAAGAAAGAAATACTTTGGCATTGTAAGAAGTATGTTTTTATATAGATTTTATTCAATTCTTTGGAGATTAACTATATTTGGTTGGCCGATTAAGGCTTATTCATATAAGATGGTAGAGTTTATAGTAGCAGAGAATCCTAGAATAAAAGCAAGAGATGCCATTAAAATGTCAAGAACTATGATGAATGGACATAAATGGCAAACGTTTAAACTAGATTTATCTTTTGCTGGATGGCTTATTTTACAATACATTACTTTAGGAATTGCAGGTGTATTTGTAACACCTTACTATGTTTCAACATATGCTGTTTTATATGAAAGATTAAGAAAAGAGTATTTAGAAAAAGAAAAATATAAATTTGAATTATTAAATGATGAACCACTATTTATTAAAAATACTCAATCAACTTATTTAAATGCAGATAAAAAAAGAAGAGAATATAGAATTCCAGATGTAGATCTTCCAGCATTAGTTTTATTCTTTTTCTTATTTGCGATAATAGGATACATTTGGGAAGTATTATTAATACTATTTAAGTTTGGTAGATTAGTAAATAGAGGAGCGCTTTATGGACCATGGCTTCCTATATATGGATTAGGATGTTCTTTTATGCTATTGTGCTTTGGAAAAATAAGAGTTCTAAAGAAGCTAGAGAAGAACCCATTTATTACTTTTATAATCATAATGATATTATGCTGTGCTTTAGAATATGCAAGTTCATGGTTAATAGAGATAATAGTTCATTTAAAATATTGGGATTATACAGGATATTTCTTAAATATAGGTGGAAGAACTTGCTTTGAAAATGCGTTATTCTTCGGAATAGGAGGAATTATCGCTATGTATATAGTAGCTCCTAACTTTTATTCACATGTTGAAAAAATGAAAGCAATTCCAAAAATAGCATTAATAACATTGCTCATTACATTATTCATAATTGATTTTGGATACTCATTAAGATTTCCTCATAAGGGGGAGCTTATAACTGAAAAAGAAGCTAAAATTGAAACAAATATAAAGTCAAATTTGTATATACAAATTTAAAATTTGGTATGATATAATTTTAAAGAATTATAAATTAAATATAATGGATTTTTTATGTTTAGAAGGGAACACAAATGGGAAAAATTGTTCTTTTAGATGATTTAACTATAAATCAAATAGCAGCAGGAGAGGTTATTGAAAGACCTGCATCAGTTGTAAAGGAACTAGTAGAAAACAGTATTGATGCTGGGGCAAAGAATATAACCATAGAAATTAAAAATGGTGGAATTTCTTATATCAGAGTAAAAGATGATGGCTCTGGAATTGCACCAGATGATATGGAAATGAGTTTAGAAAGACATGCTACTTCTAAGATTAGAAAAGCAGAAGATTTAGACACCGTTAAAACTATGGGATTTAGAGGTGAGGCTTTAGCAAGTATTTGTGCTATTTCTAAAATGGAAATGATTTCCAAAACATCTGGCAAAGGACATGGCTTTAGAATTGTTGCTGAAGGCGGAGATATAATAGATAAAAGTGAATTTGGAAGTTCTAAAGGAACTACAATTACTGTTGAAGAACTATTCTACAATACTCCTGTAAGATATAAATTCTTAAGAAAAGATTTTACTGAAGCAGGATATATAGAAGAAACTGTTCAACGTATTGCTTTAGCTAATCCAAATGTTGCTATTAAATTAATTGATACAGGAAAAACTTCACTTCAAACAAATGGAAGTGGAAAATTAGAAGAAACAATTTTTGAAATCTATGGTAGACAAACTGTAGATAATTTACTTGATGTTGATTATACATATGAAGATATTCATGTAACAGGAGTAGTTGGAAAACCAATTTTATCTCGTTCTAATAGAACAAGTCAGTTATTCTTTATTAATAAAAGATATATTAAAGATAAAACTTTAACATCTGCAGCTGATCAAGGATTTAAGGGATTAGTAACAGTAGGAAAGCATGGATTCTTAATCTTGAATCTTGATATGGATATGAAAAAAGTTGATGTAAATGTTCATCCAACAAAACTTGAAGTTAGATTCCAAGAAGAGTCTAAAGTATTCAAGGCTGTTTACCATGCAATTAAAGAAACTCTTCTAAAGAGTGACTTAATTTCAGACCCAAATAAAGATTATTCAGAAGATAGTGAAAGAACAATAAATTCAAATATAACTAATTCTACTAGAGTAGATGCTTGGAGTATTGTTTCTAAAGAAGATGAAAAAGAAGATAATAACAAAGAAGAGAAAATAGAAGGAACAAAGAAAGAATCTGTTGAAGAGAAGACAGAAATTCCAGAATTTGATGAATTTAAAGAATCAATTAAAGGGCTAAATAAAGATGAAAGAAAGAAATTAATTTCAAGTGTAAAGAGTGCAAAAAGCTCTGGTGAAATTATGAATATTCTTGAAAAAATAAAAAATGGTGAAGCAATACCAGATGTTCCAGAAGAAGAGGAAAAAGAGGAAACTGAAGTAATCATCCAAACAGAAGATGAAGAAGAGACGGAGAAAGAAGAGTCTAAAGAAGAAACTTCAGAGAATATAGCCAATGAAGAAAACGAAGAAGTAAAAGAAGAAATAAAAGAAGAACAAGTAGATTCTACAGAAAATGGCGAAGATGATTTTGAAATAAATCCTGAAGGAATTGGCTTAGATACAGATTCAGATGAAATAAAGATTACAGGAATGATTGACGATGTAGAAGCTTCAAAATCAGAATCAGAAATCAATTATAAAGATTCAGAGTCAGAAAAAGAAGAAACATTAGATTCAGTAGAAAGTGTTAAAGAAGAGGAAAAACAAGAAGAGAAATCAGAAGAACAACCAGAAGATGAAGAATTATCTTTTGAAGAAATGTATAAAAAATTATTCAAAAGAGATATTGCTGATGCTCAAAAAGAATATGCTGAAAAATTAGAAGCTGAAGAAAAAGAAAATCCTATTAAACCACTAAGTGGTGATGAAATATCTATATTTGAAAAAGAAGGAACAGATAAGAATCCAAAATATAAATTTGTTGGAATTGCTTTTAAAACATATATTATTTTAACAATGGGAGATGAATTATATATATTAGATCAACATGCAGCTCATGAAAGATTAATGTATGAAAAAGTAAAAGCAAATTATAATAATGATGTAGATAAAGATTCTCAATTAATGTTAGTACCAGACATTATTAATTTAAGCAATAAAGAAATGGGAATATTTAAAGACAACAAGGAAATGTTTAACAAAGCTGGATTTGTTGCAGAAGAGTTTGGAGAAAATACTGTAAAATTAACAGGTGTTCCAGAATTTTGCTTGAAATTCAATACTCAAGAAATATTCTTAGAAACATTAGATGAAATTGATACAGTAGCAAGAACTGCTAAACAAGAAGTTGAAGACAAATTCTTAGCAACAATTGCATGTAAAGCAGCAGTTAAAGCAAATATGGCATTAACAGAAGAAGAGGTAAATAGCTTAATGTCTCAATTATTACAATTACCTAACCCATTTAGTTGTCCTCATGGAAGACCTACTATAATTAAGATGTCAAAAACAGATATAGAAAAGAAATTTTCTAGAAGATTATAATTTATGAATTAATCTAAGAAATGGAGAAAAGGTGCAAAACAAAAAAGCGAAGGAAAAAGTAATAATAATTTGCGGACCAACTGCTAGTGGAAAAACTAGTTTAGGAATTGCTTTAGCAAATGCTATTAATGGAGAAATCATTTCAGCTGATTCTATGCAAATATATAAAGAAATGTCTATAGGATCTTCAAAGCCAACTGATGAGGAAAGAAAACAAGCAGTGCATCATTTAGTTGACTTTGTTGATGTGGACAGAAGATATAGTGTTGCAGAATACAAAATGGATTGTGAACAAAAAATTGAAGATATTCTCTCAAGAAATAAGGTTCCTATAATAGTTGGGGGAACTGGACTCTATATTGACTCCATACTTTATAATATTAGATATTTACAAATAAATACTGATTTACAATTTAGACAAAGCTTAGAACAAATGCCGTTAGAAGAGCTATATGAAAGAGCAATGAAAATTGATCCTGAAGCTATGGAAAAGATTAGTTCTAATGACAGAAAAAGAATATCAAGAATTCTTGAAATATATCGTGCAACAGGTCAAACAAAAACAGAATTAGAAGCTGAGTCTAGAGGAGAAAATATCTATGACTTTAGAACTTTTGTGTTAAATTGGCCAAGAGATGTTTTATATGAAAGAATTAATAAAAGAGTAGATTGGATGATTGAGATGGGGCTTGTTGATGAAGTAAAAGGAATACTTAATAAATACAACTCATTTCCAACAAGTATGCAAGCATTAGGTTATAAAGAAATTAAACAATATCTTGATGGTGAGATTTCACTAGATGATGCAATAGAAATGATAAAACTCGAAACACGCCACTATGCTAAAAGACAATTAACATGGTTTAGAAAATATGAAGACGCTATTTGGCTAGATGGTGGAAAAGATGAAGAAAATGTTTCTATCATTTTAGAAAATTATAAATTAGAGAGAAAAGATGAAGAAAGAAAAGGAAAAGAAGATTAATAAAAAGAGTAAAATTAGCACAAATAATTTGGCTAATAATGATGGTAACTCTAATATTAATAATAATGTGCAAAAGACAAAGAGTAACTTTACCAAAGTGATATCTATTATTTTAGTTATCGTCTTTTTGGCATATATGCTTTTCCATTCTATTTTTTCATTAATAACCAAAAATGAAAGTACATATATTGTTAGATATGGAAATATATCTAAAGAAGAATCTCTTTCAGGACTAGTAATTAGAGAAGAAAATGTGGTTTCAGTTCCAGAAAATGTAGGATCAGTATCTCTTCAAAAAATAATTACTGAAGGAAAAAGGATAGCTGAAGGCGAAAATGTTTATAAATTTTATACCAATGATGAGACAGATATTAATAAAAGAATAGATGATTTGAATACCCAAATTCAGAACGAGATTGCAAATTCAGACGAAAAATTAGTATCAATAGATACCAAACTATATGATGAACAAATATCGTCTATTTTGAAAAAAATAAGCTTACCAAATGATGTTCAAACTATAGAAGAATATAAAAAGAATTTAGACGATTTAATGTCTAAAAAAGCCCAAGAAATGGGGAAAATTAGTAGTAAAGAGTCTAAACTTAAAGATTTAGTTAATCAAAAAACAGAATTAGAGAAACAATTAGATTCTGCTAGTAAATTTATAAAATCAGAAAGAAGCGGAATTGTTTCATATAGAATTGATGGACTTGAAGATAAAATTACAAGTGATGACTTAAGCATATATACTGAAAAATATATTAATGAATTAGGTTTATCTAATGGACAAATTGTTTCTACTGTTGAAAATAAAGGAAAAATTGTTAATAACTTTGTTTCATATATAGCAGTAACAAGTAAGAGTGAAGAAGCACAAAATGCTAAAGTGAAACAAAAATTATATGTAGAATTACCAAATGGTAAAGTTATTAATGCTAGAATTGTTCAAATAAATTCAAATAGTGAAAAGAGTAAGACTATAATTATTAAAATTAATCAAGGAATAGAAGATTTATTAATATATAGAAAAGTTAATTTTAATATAATTTGGTGGAATGATAATGGATTTAAAATACCAAATTCTGCTTTAATTGAAGATAATGGACTACATTATGTAATTAAAACTCGTAATGGTTATTCTAATTTAGTATTGGTAAAATTAGACAATCAATCTGATTATTATTCTATAGTATCAAATTATTCTACTTCAGAAATTAAAGAACTAACAAATGTGTTAGATAAGGCAAATACATCACTAACTTTGTATGATCAAATACTAACGAAACCTAACGAATCAGATGTTTCCCGTGCCAAAAATTAGCAAACGTTCTTTACAGAAAAATTACACGATTTTTAAAAAACAATTACATCACAGAAAATGTGTTGACTTTAAATTTGAAAAGTTAGATACTATTATTAAATTGTATAAAACACTTATGAAAAGAAAAAATTGGAGGTTATTCTTAGATGGCAAAGATGACTAATATAGTTAACAAAGTATGGGAAGCACTTGGCATGGGCCAAAAACAAGGAGAAGAAATAGACGAAGAAGAATTAGATTCACAAGCTCAAGTCGAGGATGTATATGCATTAGATAATGAGCCAGAAGATGAAGAAGAAGCAAAAGGCTTATTCGGAAGAAAAGCAAATGCAAGAAATCTTCCAATGGGTTCTAATTCACAAGTGAAAATGGTTATTACCCAACCAACTGAATTTGAAGAAGCTAGTGAGATTTGTATACTATTAAGACAAAGAAAATCTATAGTTATGAACCTTGAGTATGCTAATAAAGATGTTGCTAGACGTATCGTTGATACAGTTTCTGGAGCAGTTGTCGTTCTAGATGGAAAGATTTTAAAAATATCTAATTCAATCTTTTTAGTTGCACCAAATAATTATGATATTGATGAAGGATCTAATGAAGATATTAAGAAAAATCCTTTAGCTTCATTTATGAATAAATAATTTTTGAAAAGCTATTAATCTCATTAGAGTTTCTAATGAGATTTTGTTTTTTAGGAGGAATACATATGATAACACCTTTAGAAATTGAAAATAAAAGATTCTCTAAAAAGAATTTAAATGGATACAACCCTGATGAGGTTGATGATTTTTTAGATGAATTAACCAAAGACTATGAAGTTCTATATAAGAACTTTAATGAGAGTGGAGATAAAGTAGAAAAGCTAAATAAAGATTTAGAAAAATACAAAAATATTGAGAAAACTCTTCAAGAAACTTTGATTTTAGCACAAGATACTGCTAAATCAGTTAAGGAAAATGCTGAGACTGAAGCAAAGCAGATTATTAAAGATGCTGAATTACAAGCTAAGGAATCATTGACTGAAATAGAAGCTCAAATTAAAGAGAAGAGAAAAGAATTAGAGGATTTAAAGAAACAATTTGATGTTTATTCAGCAAAGCAAGAGTCTTTATTATTAGCTCAATTGGAGATGTTGAAAGATACAAATAAAGGTAAAGATGAAGATTAATTGTTTATTTACAATTTCGTAATAAAAAAATATGTGAGGTTAGCCAAAAAGCTAACCTCTTTATTTTTTGCCCGGAATGTGCTAAAATACCTATGTTACATTAAATTTAATCGAATGTTACAATTAAAAATAAATAATTGACAAGGAAAAATATAATAATAAAATAGTAGTATGAGAGTTATAAGCGGATTAGCACGAGGAACCAAATTGGATTCCAGGGAGAGTAATTCAACTAGACCTACTCTTGATAGAATAAAAGAAAATATGTTTAATCTTATCCAAGATAACATTATAGATTCTGTGGTATTAGATCTTTTTGCAGGATCTGGTCAATTAGGTATTGAAGCTTTAAGCAGAGGTGCTAACAAATGTTATTTTTGCGATATAGATAGAGAAGATATTATCTTTTTAAAAAAGAATATCGAAAGAACTCACTTAAGTGAAAAAGCGATAATCTTTAATAAAGATTTTAAAATACTATTAGATACATTAAATGAAAACTGTGATTTGATTTTCATTGATCCACCTTATAAAAGTGAATATGCAAATCAATCGATTGAAATGATACATGATAAAGGATTACTAAATAAAGATGGACTAATAGTAATAGAAACTGATGAAGCACAAAAGATACAAGAATTTTTAAATTCGAGGACATATATAAACATTTTGAAAACAAAGAATTATGGAAGAGTATCATTATTTATTATAAGTTTTCAAAATTGAAGGGAAAAATATTAGACGATGGAAATATTCCAGTTACTAGATAATCTAGAAGATTTAATTGAAAATAGTAAAAAAGTTCCTCTTTCTGATAAAAGTATGATAGATAAAGAAGAAATACTAGAATTACTTAAGGAAATAAGGATTAAATTACCTGATGAATTGAAACAAGCAAAATGGGTAAAAGAAGAACGAGAGAGAATACTTGCAGAAGCTCAAAAAGAGGCAGATGGTGTTGTTAAAGAAGCTGAAAATCGTATTATTTCTATTATTGATGAACATGAAATAACCAAAAAAGCTTATGAACAAAAAGACCATATTATATCTGTTGCAAATGAGAGCTCTAGACAAATTATGCAAGGAACCAAAGAACATGCTGATGAATTATTAGCTAATCTTGAAACTTCGTTAGAAAGTATTTTGAAAGAAATTAAACAAGACAGAAAAGAACTTAAATAAGTGGAGGACACATGGCTAATAACAAAAATAATAATACTAACTACAGTAATTATATTAATTATAATTCATTTAATTATGATAATGATGATAAAGGAAAGGTAGATCCAAATAACGGAGGCAAGAAAACAGGGCTTGTTATTCTAGCCGCCGTTGTTTTTATAGTGCTACTATTAATGCTTATTATTGTAATAGTATTTAGGCCTAATTCTGGCCAAAGGCAAATTGTAGCAAATGAATATAATGAGGTTGTAGCAAACATCATAACTCAAGAAGTAACTAATGATCCAATTATTGATAATCCAGAAGAATCATTTGATAGAAGATATGGAAAAGTTGATGTAATATTTCTTGATAAGAATGACAACATCATAGATATTCCATCTAAGCCTGTAGTTGGCGATATGAAACCAGTTAAATTTGATGAGAGAAATAAAGAATTTATTGATGTTGAAGAAAAAGATCCTACTTGGTATGACTATGCAAATAGAAAATGGGCAAATGCAATAAATAGTGATGGTAGCTATTTTGTTTGGATTCCAAGATTTGCTTACAAAATTACTTATTACTCTTCATCTAGTTACAGTAAAGCTATTGGTTATAGTGATGCTAGAGGACTAATTAAAATAAATACAACTAATGATGGACAAACAAGTTTAACTAGAATTCAAACTAATTCTAGTTCAATTAAAGAAATTGGAAATCATTATATTTTAGCTCCTGCATTTATGAGAGATGCTTTAAACAACTATGAAAATGGCGGATGGGATGTAAATTTAAGTGGATTCTGGGTTGCTAAATACGAAATGAGTATGGAGCAAAATGGAAAGAATGTTTTAACAGATTCTACCAATGGAAATGTAAAGATAAGTAATGATATTAAAGCTGTTAGTAAGCCTGGAGTTAATTCTTGGAGATGTATTTCAATAGGAAATGCTTATTATAATGGAATTAATTATGATAAATCTAAACAAAGCCATATGGTTAAAAATAGTGAATGGGCAGCAGTAGGATATCTAGCTAATAGCCAATATGGTACAAATGGTGAAGCTATACTTAAAAACAGTAATCCAAGCTTCTATACAGGTGGAGCTGAAAATAAATTTGAGATCTATTATACAAATAACAAACAATCAACTACTTGGAATTATACAGGAGTTTATGATTTATCTGGAGGAGCAAGAGAATTTTCTCCTAGCTTTGTAGATAATGGATTTAACTATATTGCAGAATATGGTGGAACCGATACTGATATGCTTTATGAGAATAATATGAGTACCAAATTTAAAACAGTATATCCTCATGTAGTAGAAGATATTGGCCAAACTGGAACATTTAGTGCTGATCTTGCAAATGGAAACTATGGATTACTAGCCAATAGACGTGGAGATGCTATGTATGAAGTTTCTAATAATGGTTTTGGTGTAACAGGCTGGTTTACATCTCACTCATATATGGTACAATCTGATGTTCCATTCTTACTAAGAGGAACTTCTGCAATGGATAGTATTGGATCAGGAACATTTGCATTTAATACAACAATAGGACAAGCAAATACTTCAGATGGATATAGAGTTTGTTTAGTTACAGAATAAAAAATAGTTAAAAACATTGAGTAACAAATAACGAATAACGAATAACAAATAACAAATAATAAATAATAAATAACAAATAATAAATAATTGAAATTTATATATACTTAATCAATGAAAGGCTTCATATGAAGCCTTTTTTTATGCATAAAAATAATCCTAAAAAATAAATTAGCACTCTATATTGACAATTGCTAAAAAAAGATATAAAACAATAGGTGACACTTAAAAGAGTGCTAAAAAGGAGGGATGAAAGTATGTTAAAACCATTAACAGACAGAGTTTTATTAAAAGTTGGAGAGCCTGAAGAAAAGACTGAAGGAGGTCTTTACATTGCGGCTAACAAAGAAAAACCTTCAATTGCAGAAGTTGTTGCAGTTGGACCAGGAAAGAAGGATGATGATGGAAAACTTATTCCTATGGTAGTAAAGAAAGGCGACAAAGTCGTAATTAATAAATATTCAGGAACTGAAATCAAATATAAAGATGAGGAATATATCATAGTAAGACAAGATGATATATTAGCAATTGCGGAGTAATCTTCATGGAAGAAAAAAGAGTTAGAGTTGGTATTGGTGTAATGATAAAAGATGGTAACATGATTTTATTAGGACACAGAGCGAATAAAAGAAAAGATACAGGTGGTATATTTGAACCTGATAGTTGGACTTTTCCTGGAGGAAAACAAGAATTTGATGAGACATTTTTTGAAGGTGCTAAACGAGAAGTAAAGGAAGAAACCAACTTAGAAATTTCAGATTTGGAACTTTTTGGCGCAGAAGATGATATGCAACCAGACAAACATTATGTTACTTTGCATATTATTGCTCATTCTTATAGTGGAGAGCTAAAAACTATGGAACCAGAAAAAGAAGATGAATGGAAGTGGTTCTCGCTAGATGACTTACCTGAAAATCTATATTCACCAACAAAGAAGTTTATAGAAAATTATATAAAGAAAGAAGGAATTTAAAATGGCAAAAGATATTAAATACGGAGAAGATGCTAGAAGCAAATTATTAGAAGGTGTTAATAAATTAGCTAATACAGTAAAAGTTACATTAGGACCAAAAGGAAGGAATGTAGTACTAGATAAATCATATGGTTCACCACTAATTACAAATGATGGTGTTACTATAGCTAAAGATATTGAATTAGAAGATAAATTTGAAAACATGGGAGCACAACTTGTTAAAGAAGTTAGCGAGAAGACAAATGATGTAGCAGGAGATGGAACAACAACAGCTACTGTTCTTGCTCAAAACATGATTAGAGAAGGTGTAAAAAATGTTGCAGCTGGATCTGATCCAATGGCTCTTAAGAGAGGAATGGATAAGACTACTGATGAAGCAGTTGAAATCTTAAAGAAAATGAGTGTTCCTGTAAAAGGAAGAGAAGATATTGCTAGAGTTGCTACAATATCTGCAAACAATGAAGAAATAGGAAACTTAATTGCTGATGCCATGGAAAAAGTTTCTACAAATGGTGTTATTACAATTGAAGAATCTAAAACTTCAAATACAGAATTAAATGTTGTTGAAGGTATGCAATTTGATAAAGGTTATGTATCACCATATATGGTAACTGATACAGAAAAAATGATAGCAGATTTAGATACACCTTATATTTTAATTACTGATAAAAAAATCTCAAATATTCAAGAGATAGTTCCATTACTTGAGACTATTATGAAACAATCAGGAAAATTAGTAATTATTTGTGATGATGTAGAAGGAGAAGCATTATCTACATTAGTTCTTAATAAACTAAGAGGAGTATTAAATGTTGTAGCAGTTAAAGCTCCTGGATATGGTGACAAGAGAAAACAAATGTTACAAGATATAGCTATCTTAACAGGTGGACAAGTAATTACATCTGAAACAGGTCTAGAGCTTAAAGATGCAACTATGGAAGACTTAGGAAGAGCTAAACAAGTTAAAGTTGAAAAAGACAAGACCATAATTGTTGATGGTCAAGGAAATAAGCAAATGATTGCTGATAGAGTTGGTCAAATCAAAGCTCAAATAACAAACGAAAACTCAAGCTATGAAAAAGAACAACTTCAAGAAAGACTTGCAAAACTTGCAGGTGGAGTAGCAGTTATTGAAGTAGGTGCTGCAACTGAAGTTGAAATGAAAGATAAAAAATTAAGAATTGAAGATGCTTTATCTGCAACTAAAGCTGCTGTTGAAGAAGGAATTCTTCCTGGTGGTGGAACAGCTTATATAAATGTTATTCCAGAACTTACTAAAGTTGTAGAAAAATTAGAAGGCGATGAAAAAGTTGGTGGAAAGATTATTTTAAGAGCATTAGAAGAACCAGCAAGACAAATTGCTGTTAATGCAGGATTAGAACCAGCTATTATAGTAAATCAAATCAAAAATGAGAAACCAGGTGTTGGTTTTGATGCTAAAAATGAACAATATATTGATATGAAAAAAGCTGGAATTGTTGATCCAACTAAGGTATCAAGAAGTGCTTTACAAAATGCTGAATCTATTTCTTCAATGATATTAACAACAGAAGCTGTTGTTACAGATATCCCAGAGAAAAAGGAACCAGCAGCACCACAAATGCCTGAAGGAATGTATTAATAGAATAATAAATTAATTATTGGTTGTATAATAATAATTAAAAGAATAATAATTTAAAATTTAAAAAATAAAAATCAATAATTAGTAATAAATAATAAAAAACAACAAAATGAGAAGAGTTTTAACTCTTCTCTTTTTGTTACATTTATACTACGAAAAACCAAATTTGTTGCTTTTATTTTTTATAAATGGATATAATAAAATTATATTATTGTACAAGCGAGGATTTAGAAAATGAGAAAAACAAAGAACACAATGTCTACTTTGTTAAAGATTTATATAATTTTTCTAATTGCAGTTATATATACTTTCAATTATTCTTCACTAGCTGCAAAAGGTGGCATGGAAGCTACAGCTGGAAGTGTAGAATATTCTGAAGAATATAAAAAATACTTGAATTTAACAGATGAAGAAAAAGAAAAAGTATTAATGCCAAGTCAATATGATGTAACTAAAGAAGTTGTTGCTTCAGGAAATCCTGTTTATATTTCTAATTTAATGGGAAGCGTTTTAGGAGCAGATAGTTCTTCAAGTAAATATGATTTAAGAGATGTTATTTCACAAAACTTAGTTGTAAGAGATCAAGGAGAACTAAATAATTGTTGGGCTTTTACTGCTACTGCATCTGCTGAAACATCACTTGCGGTTGCTGATAAAAAAGCAGGTAATAGTGCGAAAAAATATGATTTTTCTGAAAAACATTTAGACTATGTGGTTTCAGGAAACTCTACAACAGATAAATATAATATCTATGGAATAAATAAAGATATAGCAGCAGGAGGTGTTGCTAGTTGGGCTTATGCCTCTATGGCTGGAGGACATAGTTTAGTTAATGAAAGCGATATGCCTTATGATGCATATACTAATAAAACTACAACATCTGCTTTATTTGGAAAAGATATTCAAACAGAACTATATGATACATATATTTTTCCAAATAGCGGAACAGGGTCAAATAGAAAAGAAATAAAAGATTTTATTGTAAATTATGGAGGAGTATTTGCACCTTTACATGGTGATAGCATGGTTGAGCTAGATTCAGATTACTACAATCCATCAACTGGTGCAATTTATTGCTCAAGTACTACATCTTATCCAAAAGATCATGCTGTTTTAATAGTAGGATGGGATGACAATTATTCAAAAAATAATTTCTTATCTCGTCAAAGACCATCTAATGATGGAGCATGGATTATTAAAAATTCATGGGGTTCTGATTATGGCGATAATGGATTTATGTATGTCTCTTATGAAGATGCAAATATTACTAGTGAAAATTATGGAATAAAGAAAATTAAACCAAATATAGATTATGATTATGTTTATCAATATGATGAACTATTCCCAAATCAAGAAAATGAGCTTTCTCTTACTGCTAATGCAGATATGTATTTAAAAAATGATTTTACAAAGCAAAGTACTAATGATGAATATATTACTAAAATAGGAATAACTGTTCCAGAAACACAAACTTTACAAGTATTTGTTAATCCAAAAGGAACCAATGCTGATTCAAATTTACAATTAGTTACACTAGAGGAAGGTTCAAGCAAAACTGTAGAGCCAGGATTCCATAAGCTTGTATTTAAAGATCCAGTAAAAATAACAGGGAATAACTTTTCTGTTATTGTAGCTGCTACAGGAAAATCTCATTATATATACTACACAGAAGCAAAAACAACTGAATCATTTGATCCATACTATTCAAAAGCAACAATAGAAACCAACAAAACTTTTGTAGGATTTGGATATTCACCTGAAAAATCACCATCTTGGCAAGATTTAGGAACATATAATTCTACAGAATCTTCTATACTAAATTGTGATTCAACAATAAAAGTATTTACTACTAAATCTGGACCACAAGTTCCTACTATTACAGGAATAAGCATAAAAAATAATCCAACAAAGACTAGTTACTATGAGGGAGATAATTTCGTATCTACAGGAATGGTAATTAAGGCTAATTATTCAGATAATACTTCAAGAGATTTAGCACTTTCAGATTTAACAATTACAAATGCAACAAACTTGGCTTATGGACAAACAAGTGTTAAAGTTTCATATAATGGATTTACTATAGATGTTCCAATTACTGTTTTAAGAAATAGTATAACATCATTAAATATTACACATGCTCCAAATAAAACTTCATATGAAGTAGGAGAAAACTTTAATCATGCAGGATTAGTAATAACAGCTACATATGCTAATGGAAATGTTAATAATGTTAACATTTCATCTATAACATTTACTAATAATACTTCTTTAAAAGAAGGACAAACTTATGTAACAGCATCTTTTGGTGGAAAGAGTATTAATATTCCTATAACAGTTAAGAAGACTTCACAAGGAAATAATACTACAGAAGAAAATGTAGTTCATGAAAATAATATACCTGAGAATAA
>DGSM01000105.1:4032-5241 GCA_002393975.1 Clostridiales bacterium UBA4362 | reverse complement strand
GTTCCTGAAAACAATGTACCAGAAAATAATATTCCAGATAATCCAACAGAAGAACCTGAAGAACCACAAAATACAGATTTTACATATGCTAATGCAAATGTTGTAAAAATACAAAATAGAAATTATACAAGTGATGATAAAAAAGATCATTCTATGATTTCTATAGATGTTACAAATTTAAAACGTCCTACAACAAATGATTCTATGGAATACTATGTATATATTTCTCAAAAGGCAAATGAAGAAGACATTTCTAAGTGGGTAAAGATTACAGAACAACAAAAAGATTCAACTAAATTGAGTTTTACAATAGATACTAAGGATTTTGAAAATGTTGAAGATTATGACAATGCAAGTGAATTATATGTGTATATTAAAGAAGTTGCAAAATCTGGAGGAAATCAATCTTCTAAAACTTCATCAGGATTAAAAACACAAACAAAAGGAAATACAGTTGTAGATTACTACGAAGATGATGTTCTAAAAAAATCAAAGACAGTTGATGAGATTTATGAAGAAACTAATGCACAAGGAAAAGATGTCAAAGATAAAGATAATACTACAGCAAGTGGCAAGCTTCCTCAAACAGGTGCAAAAGTAGGAGCAACATTAGTAATAGGATTTATAGTTCTTTATGGAGTACATTCATTTATAGAATATAAGAAAATAAATTCTAAATTAAAATAGAATATAATAAAATAAAGTAAAAGTTATTTTGCAAAAACCTAGAACAATTTGTTCTAGGTTTTTTTATGAAAAAATGAACTAAAAAATGTCCGTAAAGTCTTGAATTATATGCTATTTCATGATAAAATGCTCACATATTTTGTAGACTACAATACAAGGGGGAATCTTTATGGAAAAAGAAGAAAAGAAAAATTACAGTGACACATTGAATTTGCCTCAAACTAACTTTAGTATGAGAGCTAATTTACCAACTCTAGAACCACAAATTTTAAAAGATAAATTTGAAAATGGTTTATATGAGAAAATCTTAAAAAAGAATGAAGGTCATAAAACATTTATTTTACACGATGGACCTCCATATGCTAATGGCGAGATACATGCAGGACATGCATTAAATAAAATCCTTAAAGATACCATAATAAGATATAAATCAATGAAGGGATATTATAGTCCATTCATTCCAGGATATGATACTCATGGAATGCCTACTGAAAAGAAAGCAATTGAGAAATTAGGACTTGA
>DGSM01000105.1:0-3861 GCA_002393975.1 Clostridiales bacterium UBA4362 | reverse complement strand
GGAGCATCCTTATATTACATATGATCCAAAAGTTGAAGCAGAGCAAATAGGAGTTTTCGGTAAGATGTATCAAAAAGGATATATCTATAGAGGACTAAAACCTGTTTATTGGTGTGCAGATTGCGAAACCGCTTTAGCTGAAGCAGAGATTGAATATAAAGATGTAAGTACACCATCAATCTATGTTAAATTCCCAGTAGTAGATTCTAAGGGAGTAATAGATGGTGATGATGTTTCAATCGTTATCTGGACAACTACACCTTGGACATTACCTGGAAATACAGGTATCACAATTGGTGGAGATTTTGATTATAGCTTAATCAAAGCTGGTGATGAGAAGTTAATAATTGCTACAGAACTTGTAGACAAAGTTATGGAACTTTGTGAAATTAAAGATTATAGAACAATCAAGAAATATAAAGGAAGCGAACTTGAAGGAGTACTTTGCAAGCATCCATTCATGAATAGAACTTCAAGAGTAGTTCTAGGAGATGAAAGAGCAGTTAATGTAGACTTAGTAGAGGGTACTGGTGCAGTTCATACAGCTCCTGCTTATGGTAAAGAAGACTATTTACAAGGTTTAAAAGATGATTTACCAATGGTAGTAGCAGTAGATAGCAAGGGTATGCAGACTAAAGATGCAGGTCCTTTCGCAGGTCAATTCTATGCTAAGTCAAATAAAACTATAGTTGAATGGTTAGAAGAACATGGATATCTATTAAAATCAGTTCCTCTTACTCACTCATATCCACATTGCTGGAGATGTAAAAAGCCAGTTATCTATAGAGCAACATCTCAATGGTTCTGCTCAATAGATGATTTTAGAAAAGATGTTTTAAAAGCTGTTAAGAAAGTTAAATGGCATCCAACTGATTGGGGCGAAGAGAGAATGAGACTTATGATAGAAGGAAGAAATGATTGGTGTATCTCAAGACAACGTACTTGGGGAATTCCACTTCCAATATTCTATTGTGAGAAATGCGAAGAACCATTTGTTACAGAAGAATCTATTTCTAAGATTCAAGATATAGTTAGAAAAGAAGGAACAAATGCTTGGTGGGCTAAAGATGTTAAAGACCTAATGCCAGATGGTGCAGTTTGTCCTAAGTGTGGTCATAGTCACTTCACTAAAGAAACAGACATAATGGATGTATGGTTTGATTCTGGTTCTACACATCAAAGCGTATGCGTTCAAAGAGGATTACCATATCCAGTTGATATGTATCTAGAAGGAAATGACCAATATAGAGGATGGTTCCAATCATCACTTCTTACATCAGTTGCTGTTAACAATGTAGCACCTTATAAAGAAGTTCTATGTTGTGGAATGGTTGTTGATGGACAAGGAAGAAAGATGTCTAAATCTCTAGGAAATGGAATTGCTCCTAGTGAGATTTGGGATAAATATGGTTCAGATATATTAAGACTTTGGGTACTTTCATCAAATTATGAAATGGATGTTAACCTATCAGATGATATTATCAAAGGTATTTCAGATGTTTATAGAAAGATCAGAAATACAGCAAGATTCTTACTTGGTAACCTATTTGATTTTGATCCAAATAAAGATATGATGAAATACAAAGACCTACAAGAAATTGATAAATGGGCTTTAACAAGACTTAATAAGTTAATTAAAGATGTTACAGAAGATTATGAGAAATATAATTTCTCTGCTGCATACCATGACATCAATCAATTCTGTGTTGTTGATATGTCAAGTTTATATCTAGACATTATCAAAGACAGATTATATATCTATCCAGCTGATTCTAATGAAAGAAGAAGCGGACAAACAGCTATGTACTATATCCTAGATTCATTAGTTAAGATTTTAACTCCAATGACTTCATTCACAGTTGAAGAGATTTGGGATAACATGAGACATCTTAAATCAGAAGAAGTTGAAAGCCCAATGCTTACCTCTTATCCAGAAGTAAATAAAGAATGGGATAATGAAGAGATAGCAAGCAAATGGCAAAAAATCATAGATATTAAAAATGTATGTGCAAAGGAATTAGAAGTTGCAAGAGCAGAGAAGACAATAGGAAACTCTTTAGATGCAAAAGTTACCCTTTCAAGCAAAGACGAATATGATTTCTTAAAAGAAAATGAAGAGACATTAAAAGTTGTTTTAATCGTATCTGGTTTAGAGATTGCTAAAGGCAAGAAGAAAGAATTAGAAATCAAAGTTGAACATGCTAAGGGTGAAAAATGCGAGAGATGCTGGCAATATTCTGAAGAGCTTGAAGATGGACTTTGCCCACGTTGCAAACATATTTTAGAAAGTAAATAAGATGGATATAGAACAATTTGATTATTATTTACCAGAAGAACTTATTGCTCAAACTCCTATCAAACAAAGAGATGAATCAAGACTTTTAGTTATGGATAGAGTAACTGGTAAATATGAAGACAAGATTTTTAAAGACGTAATAGATTACTTAGAGCCAGGAGACGTATTAGTCAGGAATAACACCAAAGTTATTCCTGCTCGTCTATATGGTACTAAGAGCACAGGAGCCAAAGTAGAATTTGTTCTACTTAAAAGACTTGAAGAAGATACTTGGGAAGTAATGTGTAGACCTGGTAACAAACTTCATGAAGGTGCTATTGTTAATTTTGGAGAAGAAGGAAAAGAGCCTTTACTTACTGCTGAAATTATAGGACTTATGGAAGATGGTACTAGAAAAGTTAAATTTACTTATTCAGGAATCTTTAATGAAATATTGGATCAAATTGGCTTAATGCCACTTCCTCCATATATTCATGAAAGTCTTAAAGAAAAAGACAGATATAATACAGTTTATGCTAAGTTTAATGGTTCAGCTGCAGCACCAACTGCAGGACTTCATTTCACAGAGGATCTTTTTAAGAAGATAGAAGCCAAAGGAATAGAAGTTGCAAATGTTACATTACATGTTGGAATTGGAACTTTTAGACCTGTTAAAGAGAAGAATGTTGAAGACCATCATATGCATGAAGAACATTATCTTTTAAAAGAAGAAGATGCAATTAAAATCAATAGAGCAAAAGATACAGGACACAGAGTAATTTGTGTTGGAACTACTTCTTGTAGAACTATTGAAACTATTGCAGATGAAACAGGACATGTTAAAGCACAAGATGGAAATACAAGTATTTATATTTATCCAGGCTACAAATACAAATGCATGGATGGATTAATTACAAATTTCCATTTACCTAAATCAACATTAGTTATGTTAGTAAGTGCTTTTTCAACAAGAGAAAATGTTTTAAATGCATATAAACATGCTGTTGAAGAAAAATATAGATTTTTCAGCTTTGGCGATGCAATGCTTATAATATAACTAAAGTGGGAATAATTAAGAAAAAAGAGAGTAAAATGGTTACATATGAATTATTACATGTAGATAAATCTACAGGAGCTAGAAGAGGAGTAATACATACACCTCATGGAGATATTCAAACTCCAATATTTATGCCAGTTGGAACACAAGCAACAGTAAAGGCAATGCTTCCAGAAAGTTTAAAAGAAAATGGTGCACAAATTATTTTAGGAAATACTTACCATTTATATTTTAGACCTGGTTCTAAATTAGTAAAAGAGGCTGGAGGACTTCATAAATTTATGAATTGGGATAGACCAATTCTAACAGATAGTGGAGGATTTCAAGTATTTAGTCTAGCTGATTTAAGAAATATTAAAGAAGAAGGCGTTGACTTTAAATCAGAACTTGATGGTTCAAAACATTTCTTTTCTCCAGAAAAAGTTATGGAGATTGAAGAAGACCTCGGAGCAGACATCATAATGTGTTTTGATGAATGTTGTCCATATCCAAGTGATTATGATTACACCAAAAGATCAATGGAAAGAAC
>DGSM01000005.1 GCA_002393975.1 Clostridiales bacterium UBA4362 | reverse complement strand
TCAACATCTTTTAGACAAAGATTTTTTTCATCTTTAACATAACTGAAATTAACATTATCAAATTCTATTGAACCATCTTTTAGTTCCATTACTGGGTTTTCTTTATTTATTATATCTGACTTTTCGTCTAATATTTCTACTATTCTTTCAGCTGATGGTCTTGAAATCATTATTAATACAAATATCATTGATAGAATCATTAAAGACATTAATATTTGCATAGCATATGAGATAAGAGAAGTAAACTCTCCTGTGGAAAGCGTTCCTCCAATTATTTGTTTTCCACCAAGCCATGCAATTAATACTATAATGCTGCTCACTGTGAATTGCATTATTGGATTATTTAATGCTACTATTCTCTCTGCTTTAGAAAATATTTTGTAAATATCATCTGAGGTCTTATGGAATTTTTCTATTTCTTTGTCTTCTGTAACATATGATTTTACTATTCTAATTCCTCTAATGTTTTCTTCAACTGTATTGTTTAATTTATCATATACTTTGATTCCTTTTTCAAATATAGGATGAGCTTTTATTGCAAGTAATCCTAAAGATACTCCTAAGAAAGGAATTGCTGCTAAAAATATAAGACCTAGATTAACATTTACTTTAAGAGCCATTATTAATGAAAATATAAGCATTAATGGTGCTCTTACAGCAATTCTAGTTAACATTTGAAATGCTAATTGAACATTTTTTACATCTGTTGTTGATCTAGTAACTATTCCTGAAGCGGAAAACTTATCAATGTTTGCAAATGAAAATTCTTGAACATTGTAAAAAATGTTTTTACGTAAGTTTTTAGCAAATCCACTTGTTGCTTTTGCTCCATAAAATCCTGACATTATTCCTGTAAACATTGCAAGTAATGAGCAAACAACCAAAATAATCCCATATTTAATAATTTCATGAGTATCCCCTGCTGTTATTCCTTTATCTATTAAGAAACTCATCATATATGGGATAATTACATCTAATAAACATTCAAAGCTGACAAATACAGGAGTTAAAATTGTTACTCTTTTATATTCGCCAACTGATTTTAGTAACTTTTTAATCATTTTATTTTCCTTCAAAATTATTCTTCTAGTAATAAAATAAGATATTATTTTTTTTATCATTTGTCAAGGTTTATCCTTCTTTTTTAAACTTTATTTCTTGAAAAAAATGGTAGTATATGAATCATATTTAATTATTACATATTTATTACAGCGTGGTAACAATGTATAACTATTTTGTCAAAACTAATATATTTCAAAAAACTTCCTAGCTGTAATTCTCTTTAAAGTAGTAATATTAAATATGAAACAAATATCATATGGAGGATTATGACCTTATGAAAAATTTAAAATTAACAAGTTTCCTTATTTTATTAACTTTAATAGTCGCTACAATTAGTCCCGTTTTTGCGGCAGATCCTATTAAATCTTCTATTAAGGATTTAGAAATAGATATTACAAATTTTGAGGAACCAATATTAAATGCTAAACCAAGCTTTGATTATAATGTTGAATTTGGTGGAATATATTCAGATGAAGTTAATGCTTTTGATTTTGTTGAATGGCTAGAGTTTGATGAAGATTACGATTTTGTTTATGATTATATAGAAAACAATATATATACATATTCTAATCTTTGGATGTTATATGAAAACGCTTCAAAAGGAATTTACAATAGCAATTCGTATGCTAATGAAAACCATCCACCTATTTCCAAAATGAATCACTTTACAAAGTCTAAAACATATGCAGCTATATTCTATGGAAATTTTTATAATGAGATAAAACTAGGATTAGAAGACCTTAATTCTTCTGCTACATTATTAGATAATTCTTCACCAACACTTTTAACAAGTTCTAATAGATCTTCTCCTGTTTATGCAACAGTGAACGGAAAAGATGAGAATGTATTTACTGTAGTTGATTCTAAAGATAAAGTTTTTTATAGATCCAATTTAAATGGTATGACAGATTTTCCTGATTTTAATCGATTCGCTGTTATTGCTCTATATGAACCAACTGTTCAAAAACAAGATTATAAAGCAACCGTAAATTGGATAAATGCAGAAGGAAAAATTCCAGAATCATTTATACTAAAATTAATGAATGGTTCTAATGTTGTTAAAGAACAAGTTATTACTAAAGATAATGCTGTAGATGAAGATACATGGGAATATGATTTTGGAGAATATCCAACTTTAGATGATAATGGAAATGAAATTACATATACTCTTGCATATAGCGAAGGAAAAGATGGAGATTTAAAATTCTTTGAATCAAATCAAGATGGATTTGTAATTAACAATACATACATTGCTCCAGAGATTAGCTCAAAAGTAAAAATGAGATCTTTAGCTGATAGAGAAAAAAATAATGTAAAATATAGAATAGATTATAATGCATCAATAAAGAAATATTCAGGAAATGCTGATGTAGTATTAACAACAACACTACCATTTGCAATAGATGAAGCAAAATCAGACTTAGATGATGGAACATATGATGCTAAAACAAAAACAATTACATGGAACTATACAATAGAAAATATAGATAAAATGTATGATTATAGTACAACCAAAAATATAGATCTTTATGCAACAGCAGTATTACCATATGCAATCGAAGCAAAGACAGTTGGCGAGATAGCATTAACAGATGCAGAAGGATTTAGCGAATCAGTAGATGCTATAGATAATATAGAAGCAGGAACAGGAAATCCAAAGACAGGTGATATAAATCTACAAAAATACTTATCAATTGGATTAATAGGAATAGTTGCTATATTAATGGTAGTATCAATAAGAAGAAAATATAGTACTAGAAAATCTAAAGTTCAATTCTAATAATAATCAATTAACCAATAATTAAAATAGTTTAATTATTGAATTATCAAAAAAATAAAGAAGGCGCCATTGTTATGGCGTCTTCTTTGCTTTAGAAGCAGATTGCTGCCAGGATGCAGATAACGACCAGGGAAGCAAGCCTCACAAATTCGATCGACACCCCTGCCCTCGTAATCAGCATAACATCTTCATCAAGTTTGTGGTCGTAGACCAACTCTTCGAAGAATCCCAGTTTTTCATCTCTTTCAAAGTACTTCTGTTTCATATAAAGCCCTCCTGTTGTCATGAAAGCCACTATTGTGGCAAACTTTAACTACAAGTTGTAAATTATATTATACCATATTTTGGAATAAGTTTCAAGTTTAGCGGCACTCTGTTTACATAAATTTGCATTTATGCTATAATAGTTTTAGTGTTTTGTTGGAAGGATGCTTTAATGTATCCTTACGTGTTTAGAGATTGGAGAAAAGATGGTTCGTTTTGACCGTGAGGAGTTCTCTTGGAGTAATCTGATCTTTGCATTTATGATGGCACTCCTGGGTATCTTGTGTATCTACATTGGAGTCTATCAAGCAGAGCCTCATTCCAAGGATCCTGCAATTTACATTGTAAGCGGGATTGGTTTGCTTCTCTTCACCATCTGGTTCATCTTCGACACCTGCTTTACACTTGAAGAGTAGTTAATACTCATCAAAAAGAGACAGCCCTTCGGGGTTGTCTCTTTCTTTTTTCTTTATTATTCTAAAGTTTCTACAACTGTTCCATATACATAGAAACTACCAATAACAAAAGTTAGTATATTACCATTTTTAGCTTTTACTAAGGCTTCTTTCAATTCCATTTTATCTAGTCTATCTTCTGGTATATACTCTTTTGCACATTCATATAAATGTTCTTTTGAAGCATATTTCATTTCATCATTTCCCGATGTAAGAATTACTCTAGAATTCTTATCTTTAGATAAAATTCTTAACATATCTTCAAAATCTTTTCTTTCAAGAATTGATACAATATATTGTTTATTAGTATTTGGATAATACATTTCTACCATTTCCATCAAATTTTGCATTGCTGGAATATTATGTGCTCCATCAAATATTATTTGAGGATCTTTGTTTAACAATTCCATTCGCCCATGGTTTACTATATTAGTTAAAGCATCTCTAACCGCTTCTTCTGGAATCTTAAATCCTTTTTTTCTAACAATATCTATTACTTCTAAAGAAAGTGCTGTATTTCTAATTTGAGCTTTGCCACGCAAGTTTAATTGAATATTTTTATGGTCCTTAAAATCAAAGTATTGATAATCTTTATCAAATCTATAATTTTCAATGTCTTCATCTTTAATTATATGTATTTTATTATTTACTTGTTCGCATTTGTTTATAAATACTTGATTTACATCTTCTGATTGCTTAAATATGACCGTATCTGAGTCTTTTTTTATAATACCAGCCTTTTGTGTTGCGATTTCTTCTAAGGTATTACCCAAAGAACTTGTATGGTCTAATCCTATTGATGTAATTACAGAAGCTATAGGTTTTGTAATAATATTGGTTCCATCATATAGTCCGCCCATACCAGTTTCCATTACAACAAAATCTACTTTGTTTCTGTAGAAATACAATAAAGCAATTGTCGTAATTAATTCATAAAAAGTTACATCATTTATTTCTTTTTTTCTAGCATACTCATTATATTTTTTTACTTTAGGATCTAGTTCTAAAATAAAAC
>DGSM01000100.1 GCA_002393975.1 Clostridiales bacterium UBA4362 | reverse complement strand
GTACCTTCAAATGATGTACCTTCAAATGATGTTCCTTCAAATGATGTACCTTCGAATAATGTACCTTCAAACGATGTACCTTCAAATGATGTTCCTTCAAACAATGTTCCTGCAAATGATGTAGGACCTGAAAATGGAATTTCAGGAGGAAATGCAATTCCTGAGAATCAAACTGGTGGCGGATCAGGTTCAGGCGGATCTGGATCTGGCGGATCAGGCTCAGGTGGATCAGGAGGATCAAGTTCAGGAGGCTCAGGTTCTGGTAGTGGATCAAGTTATAATTTAAATATTACTACAGGAAATGTCGCTGGAGGGGATGGTACTACATCTAAAGGAAAACTTCCACAAACAGGTATATCTAATGCTACATTAGGAGCAGCTATTTCTATCATAATTGCATTAGGTATAGGAACTTTCGCATTAACTAAAAAGAATAAAGATGTTAAATAGTTAATAGAAAATAAATAACAATAAAACTAAAAAAGAGATGAGAATTTCATCTCTTTTTTTGAATATTAAATCAATTTTAATATGTACATAAATTATTATTTGTGATAATATATCTTTTGTATATATTATTAGTATAAGGAAGAGAGGAAACATCTTGAATAAGACAGCAAAGCAAAATAACGCAGGTAGCAAACCATATAGATTCTTCAAAAGATTATTTGACATAATTTTGAGTTTGATAGGTATTATTTTACTAATACCTCTTACTATTGTATTATTTTTTGTGCGCAAATATAATCATGATGATGATGCACCAATCTTTTATGAACAATTGCGTTATGGTAAAGATGGAAAAGTGTTTAGACTTTATAAATATCGTTCAATGTGTATAAATGCAGATGATATTTTAGAAGACTATCTAAATAAGAATCCAGAAGCTAAAAAAGAATATAAGAAATACAAAAAATTAAAAGATGACCCTAGAGTTACTAAAAGTGGAAAATTCATTAGAAAATCTAGTATGGATGAAATGCCTCAATTTTTAAACATTCTTTTAGGCCATATGACTATAGTAGGTCCTAGACCATATCTTCCAAGAGAACGAGATGATATGGGAAAGAATTTTGATACTATTGTTTCAGTTAAACCAGGATTAACAGGACTATGGCAAGTATCTGGTAGAAGCAATGCTTCATTTGAAGAAAGAATGAAATTAGATAAAAAATATATTAGAGAAAAAAGTTTTTGGCTAGATGTGAAAATATTCTTTAAAACAATTGGAAAGACTTTTTTAAAGGATAGTTCAGCATTTTAAAAAGAGATGATATTTTTTAAATATTATCTCTTTTTTTTACTTTACAAAATAGTAAAATTATTGTTATAGTATAATTAGTCAAAATGATTTATAATGTTATAGAAAGGAGAATTTCGTTTATATGAAAAGCTCAGATATTTTAAATGGTTTTGAAAAAGTTGTAGTAGATGGAAGAAGATACAACATTAATCAAATGTCTTTAGAAGAATTAAAAGAACTAAAAGCTGATATACATAAAAGAAAGCAAGAAAGCATTAAAGAGTGCTCAAAAGCTTTAGATAAATTAGAAATTAAAGATGATATAGAAGAAGATGAAGTTAATTAATTCTTAAAATATAGAAGGTGAAAATATATGGCAAGTACTAAAGAAATTAAAGATAAAGAAATACAAAAGATTGAAGAAAGCAAATATCAAGAATTTAAAGAAAAATTTGAAGAAATGATAGAAATTTCTAGAATTGCTGCGATTATTGATGTTGCTTGTGTTGCACGCGAGAGTGTAGATAATTCAAAAAGATGTGTTTCAACAATAGTAAATAAAGGAAATGATCTTGCTGGAAGCTTTGGAAGAAGAGCTGAAGAATATATGGAAGATATAGGAGCAGATAGTCCTGAATTAGATGAATATAATGATGTTTTAGAATCTATTGATGAACAATTTGAAGATCAAGTTAGCCTTATAATTGCTGAACAAAAAAGAGCAGAAGCTTTATTAGAAAATGCAATGATAGGTAAAGCAAGATTGGAGTATCAAAGGGTAATGGAAATGAATACTCCAGAGTATAAAAAATACAAGCTTGAGATGATTAAACTAAATGCAAAAGCTGATTCTGCTAACAAGCTAAAGAATGCGATAGAGAAAGCAAAAAAATTAGCAGGAATTGAAGAGGAAAAAGAAAATCTTAGAGATAGAACACCATTAAATATGGTTAATCAACAAATAGATGAAGCAAATAGACAAATTGAAGCTGCTATAAAAGAAATTGAAGCTTGTGAAAAAGCTTTAGAAGATATTAATAAAGATTACCAAAAAGCTTTAGAAAAACATAATGATCATGCTAGCAATCAAACAGATTTAATTGAACAAAAAGAAGAAGGTTTCTTACAACAACTATTTAGCAAAATATTAAACATATTCAAGGGTAATCGAGTAAAACAATTTATTGATGCATATGAAAATTGGATTAAAGCAGAAACACTTAATTTAGACAAAACAGTAGGAACTAGTATAGAAGTAGCTGATAAGAGATTTGAAACATTAGAACAAAGTGTTGATACAATTGAACAAAATAATTTAGGAAGATTAAGTGGAATAGGCAGAAACATAGTTGAAAGCGTTAAAGCAAGCTTAAATGGAGTAAGTAGAATTGGAAAAACAGGAGTTTTTGCAATAATTACTGCCTCAGAAACTATTAGTAAAAATAATAGTGAAAAAATGTTTGATGGTTTAGATGAATTATCTGATGGAACATCTAAAAGCACAAACAAAAAAGTAAAAGAAACAGTTGCAACAGCTTAGAATAATAAATTATTTAGGCTCAGAATGATTATTCATTCTGAGCTTTTATCATATTATAGGAGGTTTGAAATTGGAGAAAGACATAGAAGAATTAAAAAGAATAATTAAAGACTCTAATAATATAGTATTCTTTGGAGGAGCAGGAGTTTCTACTGAAAGCGGAATAAAAGATTTTAGAAGCAAAGATGGATTATATAATCAAAAATATGATTATCCACCAGAAGAAATATTAAGCCATACATTTTTTATGCATAACACAGAGGAGTTTTATAGGTTTTATAGAGATAAACTAAATTGCTTAAAATATAAACCAAATATTACACATGAAATTCTAGCTAAACTTGAAAAAGAAGGGAAAGTTAAAGCAATAATTACACAAAATATTGATGGACTTCATCAAGAAGCTGGAAGCAAAAATGTATATGAGTTACATGGAAGCGTCCATAGGAATTATTGCATGGAATGTCATAAATTCTTTGGGCCAGAAAAAGTATTTGAAACAAAAGCTCCAATTCCTTTATGCGATGAATGTGGAGGAATAATAAAACCTGATGTTGTATTATATGAAGAAGGCTTGGATGAAAAAACTATTAATAATGCCATTGATAGTATTAGAAATGCTGATGTTCTAATTGTAGGAGGAACTAGTCTTATGGTTTATCCTGCAGCAGGTTTAATTAGATATTATATGGGCAATAAGATGGTGCTTATTAATAAAGATAAAACTGATTATGATAGATTTGCAAATTTAGTAATAAATGATTCCCTTGGAAAAGTATTTGAAGCTATAGAAGCTAAATAGAATGTATATAATACATAACAAAAAAGATTAACATAACATTGACTTTTTCTCGGCATGCAGATATAATAATTCGGTAATGTTTTGATCAACTTTGAACTTCACTTATAACATTACACGGAGGAATACTTATGGAGAAAGAAAATGTTTCAAAAGTTATTTCTTTCCGGCGGTATGATGAAGGTGAGACTATAGACATTACAGTTATCCCAATCGAGGAAGCAGTATTATCTTCGAGTCGAGTTTTTGTTATCGATTCAGGGTATATGTTCCTTCAAGAGGGAATTGAGGATGTCTACACTAAAGACAACAGTGTGGTTTCACTTAAGACCATCAACAACATTCAGTCTCACTATGCCAAGCCTAGACTGACAAAGGATGGTGTATTGACTGAAGCTGGTAAGAAAAAAGCACTTCTTGCTGGAGAGCTTTTGAAAACTATTCGCGACAGAGAAATTCCAGTTGTACGCATTACGGCTGAAACTGCAGCAGAGGTTGTAACAAATCCTCCTGCTGGACGGAAACTGAAAATGAGTAAAAACGAAGATAATCTCATTGCGGTCAGTAGTTTTTTGAAGCATGTTCAGCATCATCAAGTGAAGATTTTGACAAACAGTCAGGATCTTTCGAGATTTGCAACAGACCAAGATGCATTTGCCCACGACCTCGAACGTCGGGGCCCAAATAGAAAAAAGTAGCGTTCATTAAGTTCAAAGTTGGAACTCTTCTTGCGACAGCGAGAGGAGTTTTATTTTTTTATATTATTGAATAGTAAAATTTGTAATGGTAAAATAAGCTTGAATACATATGATAAAAATGGAGGATTTTCCTATGTTGCATGATGAAAATAACCAAGTAAATAGTATTGAGACTCTTCAAGCACACATGGATAGAGTAAGAAAAGCTCAAAATGAATTTGCATCATTTACTCAAGAAAAAGTAGATGAAATTTTCAAAGCAGCAGCAATTGCTGCAAATAAAGCTAGAATTCCTCTTGCCAAAGATGCTGTTGCTGAAACAGGAATGGGAGTTCTTGAAGATAAAGTAATAAAAAATCATTTTGCAGCAGAATATATTTATAATAAGTATAAAAATAGTAAGACCTGTGGGGTAATAAGTACAGATGCTGATTATGGTATGACATATATAGCTGAGCCTATGGGCCTAATTTGTGCTGTCATTCCTACGACAAACCCTACATCAACAGCAATCTTTAAGACTTTAATGGCTTTAAAGACAAGGAATGGAATTATCATTTCTCCACATCCTAGAGCTAAAAAGTGCACTATAGATGCCAGCAATATAGTTTTAGAAGCTGCTGTTAAAGCTGGTGCGCCAGAAGGAATTATAGATTGGATAGATGACCCATCATTAGAACTAACAAATTATTTAATGCAAAATTCAGATATTATTTTAGCAACTGGTGGACCAGGTCTTGTACATTCTGCATATTCAAGTGGAAAACCTGCATTAGGAGTAGGATCTGGTAATACTCCTGCGATAATAGATGATTCAGCTGATATTACTTTAGCTGTAAGCTCTATAATTCATTCTAAAACTTTTGATAATGGATTAATATGTGCTTCAGAACAATCTGTTACAGTT
>DGSM01000108.1 GCA_002393975.1 Clostridiales bacterium UBA4362 | reverse complement strand
GTATTAGAAAGATAAATTACAATTTCTGTGAGAGATAGATAGAGATTTGAATAAAATTTCTATCTATTTTTTAAAATTTTTCATAATTAGTTGACAGAATGAAAAAATGATGATATAAAATAGGTGTATTCGATAAAGGATACAACTGAAAAATTGAATAGTAGATATTTCCCTTTTGAAATCATATATTTTAGTTCTGAACTACATTATATCTAACAGAACTGGCTTTAAGTAGCTAATAAGGTAATAACAGAAATTACTTTTTTCGATTATCAAGACGGAAGCCAGATTGAATTTAATGGAGCCCATTGTCTCGGAGGCTCGGTGTTGGTTTTATCATAAGATATGTAATTTATCTCCAACCAATGTAAAGAAGTAATATTGATGTCGTAAGCGCTAACAGATATCTTATTTGATTTACAGGTACAATATTTATATGTCTAAAAGTGAAAAGCTATTAGGCTTATTAAAGATTTGTTTTTAGCAAGTAATTTGTAACCTGTGGATAAGTAAGAAATCTGATATCTTTTTTGAGAAAAATTTTAATGCAAGTAAGCAAAGAAATTTTTCAGTAAAAAAGTAAGCGAAACATTAATATCAATTGTGGCTCCAAAAGGGAAAAATAAAATATATAGCCAATAATAGTGATATAAGAATATATAAGGTTTCGTTTATGATAACGAAGCCTTTTTTGTTGCTTACAAATGCATACTTGCTAGAAAGGAGGAAAACTTGGAAGACTTAAAAATCGTAAATGCAGATAATCTATTATATACTTCTTTAGATGAAACAGAATTTATCATAGAAGACATTTTGCCTATTGGACTTCATATATTTTGTGGAGCTCCAAAAGTAGGAAAGAGTTGGTTAATGTTAGATATTTGTATTAAAGTTTCAAAGGGCGAAGAAATATGGAACTTAAAAACAAATAAATGTGATGTTTTATATCTTGCTTTAGAAGATACTTATCAAAGACTTCAAAAAAGATTGTTTAAGCTAACTAATGAGATAGATTCAAATTTTCATATATCTATTGAATCAAACAAAATTGCAAATGGATTAACATCTCAATTAGAACAAACAATAAAGAAATATCCTAATATTAAGCTAATAGTTATTGATACTCTTCAAAAGGTTAGAAAACAAAATAATGATATAAACTATTCTAATGACTATACAGATATATCTTTATTAAAACAATTTGCAGATAAAAATAAAATTGCTGTTATTTTAGTACACCATCTAAGGAAACAAGATGATAGTGATGTATTTAATAGAATTTCTGGAACAACAGGAATAATGGGAAGTAGTGATACAACATTTATACTAGAAAAGAAATCAAGAGATGATTCAGTAGCAACATTATTTGTTACAGGTAGAGATGTTGAATATCAGACTTTCACATTAAGATTTGAAGAATGCAGATGGAATTTACTAGAACGATCATTTCAAAAGGATATTGAAATGAAAAATGCTCCAGAGATTATCTATAATGTTATATCTTTTATGGGAGATAAAGAAGAATGGCAAGGCACAGCAACTGAACTTCTTACTTCTTTAGATGAAAAAGATATAACACCTCAATATCTTACAAAGTTATTAAACGAGTATAGTAAAACAATTTTATTGGATAATAAAATATGTTTTAAGACATCAAGGACAAGCACATCTCGTTTAGTAAATTTGAAGAAAGATATTGACGGCAATGACGATGATGACGGTAAAAATATACCACAGGAATCGTCATTGAAAGGAAGTCCAGAGGGAACATCTGGCACACAACTTTTGTAAAAAGTGTAGTGTGTTACACTCATAAATGCGATTTTGAAAAATTATGTGGCTGATTATATTGTTACTTTAATTTTTCAAAAGGAGAATGTTAAATATTATTTGCCTTTGGCAAGATATTATTTAACAGGCGAAAAAGCATATGAGTGTTCTCACATTTTGATGAAGCAGTCCTATAGGATTTTAGCGTCATTATCGTCATCAAAATGTGGGCTACGAAGATAAAACAAGGAAGGAGAAAATAGAATGGCATACACAATATTGCGATTTAAGAAGGACAAAGGTGGTGCCATAGCTGGATGTGAAAGACATAATGAAAGAAAAAAAGAAGCATATAAAAGTAATCCAGATATAGATATGAATAAATCTAAAGAGAACTATCATATCATACACGCACCACAATACACATATTCAAGAAAAATAAAAGAATTAATAAAAGAATATGGCTGTAAAACAAGAAAAGATAGTGTCAAATTAGTTGAAACATTGATAACAGCTTCTCCTGAATTTATGAATAGATTAAGCAAAGGAGAACAAAGGGAATATTTTGAAAGAGCAGTAAAATTTATGAAAGATGAAATTGGTGAAGATAGAATAATATCAGCAGTAGTACACATGGATGAAGCAACACCACATATGCATTTAGTATTTTGCCCTATAAATAAAGATGGTAAACTATCAGCTAAAAGTATTCTTGGAAATCAAAAAAGCCTTTCAGAATGGCAAACGAGATACTATAATTATATGCACGAAAGATGGAATGAACTTGAAAGAGGAAAATCAGCTCAAGAAACAAAAAGAAAGCATATTCCTACTTGGTTATTTAAGTTAGCTGATAATTTAGATAACTTATATAATCAATTATTAAAGAAAATTGAGAATATTAATATGATAGGAATGAAAAAGAATAAAGAAGAAGCTATTAATATGCTTTCAGAATTTGTTCCAAAGGCAGAAAAATTTTCAGCAAAGGTAAATTCTTATAACGATTATATAAGTGAATTAGAAGAAAGAGTTTTAATTCAAAGAAAAGACAATCAAGAACTAGCTGAAGAAAATCTTAACTTAAAAGAAAAAATTGAGAATAAAGATTTAGAAGTCAGTGAAAGAATTAGACTAATGCAAAATCAAGTTAAAAAATATGAACGTCTTATAAAGAAAGTTCCAGAGGATATTATAGAAAAAATCCAAAAGGAAGAAAGAAATAGAAAAGATAAAGAAAGATAGGAGGTTAAAATTATATGTCGCAAATAGTAAAAGAAGAAAAAATAATATATACAGCTCAAGAAGTAGCTAAAATATTACACTCAAGCCCAAATTATGTTTATGAATTAATACGAAAAGGAAAATTAAAGGCTTTTAAGCTAAAGAGCATACGAATTCTTAAATCTGCTTTAGAAGACTTCCTAAAACAAAATGAAGGAAACGATTTGTCCGATATAGATAATATTAGAAGATTATCTGAATATGAAGACAATGAAAGATAAAGCCTATGGGTAATGTCACTATACAAAAACGAGGTAATTATTATCAGTATAAAATTGAAGTGGCTAAAGTAGATGGTAAGAGAAAATTTATAAATAAATCTGGGTTTGAAACAAAAGAAGAAGCAATAAAAGCTGGGAATCTAGCTTATGCTGAATATTTAAATACAGGATTAAGCTTTAAAGAAACAACGATTTCTTTTAGTGATTATCTAGATTATTGGTATGAGAATTATTGCGAAACTACTTTAAAATATAATACAAGACGAACTTACAAAACTATAATGGATAAATATCTAAAAGTAGAACTTGGAAAGTATAGATTAAGTGCTTTAACAAGCGTTAAGCTAAATTCATTTATAGTTGAACTTTGCAATAAGTATAATTATAAAAAATCATATTTTAATAATATTTTGAAGGTTTTAAAAACAAGTTTTAGATTAGCAACAGATGTGTTTGGATTTATAAGATATAATCCTACTATAACATTAAAACTGCCAAAAATAGAAGATGAGGTTGAATTTGAAAAACATCTTTATAATCAAAATGAAATAAATACGATTTTAGAACGATTTAAAGATGATGATGTATTTACTTGTGCTTTTATTACAGCTTGTTATACTGGAATGAGAACAGGAGAAGTTTGTAGCTTGACTTGGGAAGATATAGACTTTGAAAATAGAGTTATAAATGTTAAGCATACAGTATATGATAAGCCTGATGATGGAAAAGGCAGATGGTATATTGGGACTACTAAAACTAAAAATGGAGTAAGACAAATATATATGAGTCCAACTTTATTTCAAGCCTTAATCAACTTTAAGAAGAAACAACAGCATTTAAAGAAATTATATGGATCTAACTATATAACCTATTATTTTGAAGATATAATTGGTAAAAACGGAAAGTTAATAGAAAGACGAATTATTGAGAACAACGGAAATATTCTTCATATGAATACTGCAAATTTAGTCTTTACACGACCAAATGGAAAATATGTAGGAAGAAATATTTTGAACTATCCATTTAAGATTATCCATAAAGAGCTTGGGATTAAGGATTGCAGATTTTATGATTTAAGAGGAAGTTATGCAACGACTAATTTAAGGAACGGAGTTGAAATTAGAGATGTTGCAGATATTCTTGGACACAAATATATTGAAACTACTGAAAACTTTTATATTTCAAGTACAGAACAAGATAAGAAAGATGTTACAACGGCTTTTGATAAGGTTATGACTTCTGAACTAATAAACGATATTATTAAATATGAAATAGCATACTAAAACACAGAGAGCTAGTATAAGTACTGGCTCTCTAAAAATTTTAACAAATATTTGAAAATATATTGTAAAAAAAAGTAATATGTTATAGAATAAGGATGTTTTAGGATGCGGAGGAGAAAAGTATGAGATTTATAGGTAATAAAACTAATTTATTAAGTGATATTTCAAAGGTAATAAAAGATAATTGTGATGGAACAGAGAAAGTGTTTTGTGACATTTTTTCAGGGACAGCATCTGTTTCACGATTCTTTAAAAATAAATATACAATTATATCAAATGATTTATTATATTCTTCATATATTTTACAAATGGGTACAATAGAGAATACTGATACACCTACATTTGATAAGATAAGAAAAGTTTTAAATATAGAAGATGTATTTGATTACTTAGAAAATACTGATATATCAAAAGAAAATTTTAATAAATTTATATATGAAAATTATTCACCAAATGATAATTGTGAAAGAATGTATTTAACACCTGAAAATGCATTAAGAATCGATTTTATTCGTAATAAAATAGAAAATTGGAAAAATAAAGAATTAATAACAACAAATGAATACTATTATCTATTAGCTTCACTAATTGAAGGAGTACCTTATGTTTCCAATATTACAGGTACATATGGTGCATACTTAAAGCAATGGGATAAAAGAGCATTTAAGAAATTTGAAATGATTAGATTGAATGTAATAGATAATAATTCTAATAATAAATGCTATAATAGAGATGCTAATGAATTAATTAAAGAAATTAAAGGAGATATTCTATATTTAGATCCACCATATAATGAACGACAATATTTACCTAATTATCATTTATTAGAAACAATAGCTAGATATGATAATCCAGAGATAAAAGGAAAAACAGGTATTAGAAAATATGAAACCGAGAAATCAAATTATTGTATAAAGAATAAAGTTTATAATGAATTAAAAGAATTAATTAAAAAGGCTAATTTTAAGCATATTATTGTGAGTTATAATCAAGATGGATTATTAAGTGAAGATGAAATCAAAAGCATTTTAATAGATTGTGGAAACGAAGATACATACAAATTATATAAGATTCCATATAAGCAATATCAAAACAAACTAACAAAAAAATTAGATATACATTATGAATATTTATTCTATATATCAAAGATTAAAGAGCATAAAAAAGAAGATGTATATATAAATATTCCTATCCATAGTTTAGCGATGGTAAATGAAGAAAGTGAAAAATATGAATATACTGTAGATGTTATGTCTAGAAAGAAATTCTTAAAAAGTCCGCTTAATTATATTGGCGGAAAATATAAATTACTTCCACAATTAACAGAATATTTTCCTAAAAATATTAATACTTTTGTTGATTTATTCTCTGGGGGATTTAATGTTGGAATTAATGTAGATAGCAAGAAAACTATTTGTAATGATATTAATTCATTTATTATAGACTTATATAAAGAATTATATAATAAACCAATTAATGATGTATTACAACGTATTGAAAATAGAATAGATGAATATGGACTATCCAAAGAAAATGAAGAAGCGTTTAAAAAGTTTAGAGTATATTATAATAAAACAAAAGATCCAATAGATTTATATACTTTATCTTGTTATTCATTTAATTATCAATTTAGATTTAATAATGATAAAGAATATAATAATCCATTTGGAAGAAATAGAAGTCAATTTTCAGACAACATGAGGAATAATCTTATATTATTTACTCAAAAGCTAAAAGATATGAACATTGAATTTTCGTCAGAGCAATTTGATAAATTGAATTTGCAAGATTTAAATAATAATGACTTTGTATATTGTGATCCACCATATCTTATAACAACAGGTTCTTATAATGATGGAAATAGAGGCTTTAAAGATTGGAAAGAAGAAGAAGAACTAAAATTATATAAAGTACTGGACGAGCTAGACAAAAAGAATGTAAGGTTTGCATTATCTAATGTTATAGAGCATAAGGGAAAAGAAAATAAACTACTTAAAGAATGGAGTAAAAAATACAAAGTAATATATTTGACAAGTGATTATTCTAATTCAAGTTATAATACTACAAGAGAAAAAAGTATTGAAGTATTAATTGTAAATTATTAGGAGGTAACAAAGTTGATAGAATTAAGAAAAATGGAAAATCAGAATTTTAGAACTTTCGGCTGGGTACAAGATCCAAGTGATTTTGAATCATTAATTAAAGTTGTATCAATTTTTGATAATAAATCAGAAACACATAATGAATTAGTAAATGAAAAGATTGATAGACTAATTGAAGAAAGAGATGGAAAAAGTCACTTTTTAGAAGTATTAAATAGTATACCATTAAAAATAAAATATGCTGATTTAGTTGGGACTTCTTTTACACCTAGATCTAGTGCTAGATGTAATGGAATAGTACAAGCAACAGTGAAAGGACAAGTAAGAGATTTTATTAGTGATTGGCCTGCAGATAATTTTGTTAGATGGGCGCAAGCACTAGGGTTTATAAAATATAATTATTTTGATGATTCTTTTGAAATTACAGAAGAAGGTTTGAACTTAACAGGTGCAAAAACAATTGAAGAAAAAGAAGACATTTTAATAGATTCTCTTTTAAGCTATCCACCAGCAGTTAGAATATTAAATTTATTATCTGACGGAAAAGTAAAAACTAAATTTGAATTGGGTAAAAATTTAGGTTTTATAGGTGAAGATGGATTTACAAGTATTCCTCAAGATGTTTTAATAATGACATTAGCTACAACTGAAGACAAAAAAGAAAGAAACAAATTAAGAACAGATACAGAAGGTTCTTCAGATAAGTATGCTAGAATGATTGCTAAATGGTTATCTAAACTTGGATTATTAGTTCAGGTAGCAAAAGAAGTTGAATTAAGTATTGGCGGAAAAAATTATAAAGAGAAAATTGGTCAATCATATATGATTACTGCAAAAGGAATACAATCACTAAATAAGGTAAATGGAAGAAGTAGGCATAAAAGAATTAGTAAAAATATATCATGGGAAATGCTCGCAACAAAAGGAACAGATAGAAATTACATCAGAACAAGGAGAGCATTGATAATAAAAAGCTTAATTGAATGTAAAAGTGGTCTAACTTTAGAAGAAATTAGAGATAGACTTGAAATACATACAATATCTGAATTATTTACAGTAGTTAAAGATGATATAGATGGTCTTATAAATATAGGCTTAAACATAGAAAAAATAGGCGAAAAATATTATTTTAATGACGAAATAAATGATTTTATTATTCCAATAATTGAGAACAGCGAAAAATCAGAATTTACTCAAGAAAAAGATAATTTAAGAGAAAAACTAGACACATTATCTCATGAATACTTATCTTTAGTAGATTTAGCATTTGATAGTCAACAAAATAGATTATTTGAAATGAAAACGGTTGAATTACTTACTAAAGAATGTAATTACAAAGGAGTTCATTTAGGAGGCTCTAGAAAACCAGATGGAATTATTTATACAGAAAATAGTACGGATAATTATGGAGTTATTATAGATACTAAAGCATATTCTAATGGATATAATTTACCAATATCTCAAGTTGATGAAATGGTTAGATATGTAGAAGAAAATAATAAGAGAGAAAAAGAAAGAAATAGTAATGAGTGGTGGAAAGAATTTGGAGATAATATAAATAAATTTTACTTTTCATTTATTTCTGGAAAATTCATTGGTAATATAGAGGAAAAATTACAAAGAATAACTATATTTACTAATGTATATGGAAATGCAATGACTATAATTACATTACTTTATCTTGCTAACGAAATAAAAGCTAATAGACTAAAGAATATGGAAGTAGTAAAATATTTTGACAATAAAGTTTATTAAGATAAAGAGGGATTTAAATGTTTATATCTAATTTAATAGTAAAAAATTATAAATTATTTAACGATGAATTTAAAATATTAAATTTTAATGTGCCAGATAATATAAAATATGGAACAGGATTAACAACTATAGTAGGAGAAAACGGATGTGGTAAAACTACTATATTAGATGCAATAGCTAGTAGTTTACTAGAGTATAAAGCAGAAAGTTTTGATATTTCAGATATGAACGATTCAAATAAAGAAACTGAAATAACAATTGAAACAAAAGATACTTTTAATGTTAAAAGTGTTTTTCCAAATTCAAGTTTTGATGCAAAGGGATTTAAGTTTATAGGAAAAACAAGAGAAAAGTCGAATCAAAATAAATTGCTGTCACTTATAATGACTGATCAATTATATATAAGTACAGATGATGAGAAACCTAAACCAGGATCGCCAGATTTAAGAATGAAAGTTACTAATTCTTTTGGAACAAAGAGATTTAATGAATTAGATGTATTATATTTAGATAAAAATAGATTATATCAGACTAGAGCTGGTACATATAATGATACAAGATTTGATAGAATAATGGATGATTTTAACTTTCAATATTATAAAAATCAAGACAATGTAGAAAATCTTAATACGATGCTAAATGAAAAAATAAAGAAAGAATTATCAAATAAAAACTTAGAAAAAGCAATTAATAAATTTAAAGAAATAAGTGGGCATAGTCTTAAATTAGATTTTATTGATAATTATTTACCTTTTAAAAAAGCTAATCTCGTAGTTGAAACACCATCAAATATGCAAATTGACTTAGCCTCTTTAGGCTCAGGATATGAAATGATGTTTTCTTTAATATATTCATTTTATATGTCGAAACAAAGTGGAAAAAAACTTATAATATTAATTGATGAACCAGAATTACATTTACATCCTAGATTACAAGAAAAGTTTGTCGATTTTATATTGGAAATATCCAAAGATTCTCAAGTTATACTAACAACTCATTCGCCACTATTAATTAAGCAGTTAGCTTATAATGAAAATGTAAAGAATATAGTTTTAAAGAAGGATAAAGATGTAAAAGAATTTGATGAAAGAAAACTGTCGTATATATCAAGTAATGAAACTAATTATTTAGCATTTGATTTACCTTCAGAGGAATATCATAATGAGTTATATGAATCCCTAATGGAAAAATATAGTACAAGTAATGGAATAAAAAGATTTGATAATGAATTTTTTATACAACAGAAAAAAGAGGACAAAATATATCCGTGGGAAAAACAGCCTAATCAAGTTAGTATACACACTTTTATAAGGAATCAGATACATCATAGGAAAGATAATCGGGGTTGCTAAAATAGATGATTTAAGAAAATCTATTGAAGTAATGAGATCATATTTATAAATTTTAAATTGCAAATACTTGAATTTTCCTTTTAGTTAGTATATACTAAAAACATAATAACGAATGTAAACATTGTTTGCATTTTGTTTGCAAAAAATTGGAAAGCATAATAAAAATGATACTAATAATACAATTAATATAAATGACAAAAATACTTGATATTATTAGTATAAATAGATACAAATAGTATTGATAATATAATTAGTAATTCGCCATGTGGAAGCGGCAAAAAGTACAAAAATTGCTGTGGTAAAAATCAGTAATACAAAGACTTTAAGTGTAGCCAAACGGCCAAAATCGAAAAGTTATGTGGAATAAAAAAAATAAACCAAAAACTATCTTAAAATATTTTAAGATAGTTTTTTTACTTTTAGGTATTGACATTAAAACCAAAGTGTAATACAATATTACTGTATTAAGCAAGTAATACAACAAAAAGGAGTGATATTATGGAATTTACATTTGAAAACAACATTCCAATTTATATACAATTATTAGACTATATGAAAATTTATCTTATTTCAGGTGTGTTTAAATCTGGGGAAAAGCTCCCATCTGTTAGGGAGTTTGCAACAACATTTAAGGTTAATCCAAATACAATGCAAAAAGCATTATCTGAACTTGAAAGTATGAACCTTATATATACTGAAAGAACTAATGGCAAGTATGTTACAAAAGATGAAAAAATAATAGAGAAGTTAAAAGATGAATATGCTATGACTTTAGCCAAAAGTTATTTTCAAGGAATGAAAAGAATAGGCTTAGGAAAAGCTGATTCAATAAAATATTTAGAAAGGATAAAGGGGTAATATGGAATTATTAGAGATAAAGAGTTTAGATAAAAAGTATGGTGATAAATATGCACTTAAAGATATAAATCTTAAATTATCAGGTGGTAAGATTATTGGCTTACTTGGTAAAAATGGTGCTGGTAAAACTACACTAATTAAACTAATAAATGATTTATTAACACCAACAAGTGGTGAAATACTTATTAAAGGAAATAAGGTAGGTGTAGAAACAAAGAAAATAGTATCTTATTTACCTGAGAGAACATATTTAAATAAGCAAATGAAAGTAAATGAAGTATTAAGCTATTTTGAAGATTTTTATGAAAATTTTGATGCACAAAAAGCAAGAAAACTGTTAAAAGATTTAGATTTAGATGAAAATCAAAAATTATCTAAAATGAGTAAAGGTATGCAAGAAAAAGTTCAATTAGTTCTTGTTATGTCTAGAAATGCAGATTTATATATTTTAGATGAACCTCTTGGAGGTGTAGATCCAGCAACAAGGGATTATATATTAGATACAATACTTTCTAATTTTAATGAAAATGCAAGTGTAATTATTTCAACACATTTAATATCTGATATTGAAAGAATATTAGATGAAGTGGTATTTATTGATAAAGGGAAGATAGTTTTGCAAAGTGATACAGACGAGTTAAGAAAAAAAGAAAATGCTTCTATAGATGAAATATTTAGGAGGATGTTCAAATGTTAATAAAATTATTAAAATATGATTTAAAATATATGATTAAAAATATGTGTGTGTTTTATATATTAGCAATCTTTTTTGCAATAACAACAAGACTTTTATCTTTGCCTGAACAATCGGTTATGATAGGAATCTTAAGAAAAATATCATCTGGTTGTATGATTGCTATGATTGCA
>DGSM01000057.1 GCA_002393975.1 Clostridiales bacterium UBA4362 | reverse complement strand
CAATAAAAATGTTTGAATATACTGGTTGTGATGGAATAATGATTTCAAGAGGAAGTCTAGGAAATCCTTGGATATTTGAAAGAATTAGAGCAGAACTAAAAGGAGAATCATTTAGAGAAATCTCTAATAATGAACTATTAGAAGCAATACTAATGCATATTGAATTAGAAGTTAAAGATAAAGGAGAGATTACTGGAATTCGCGAAATGAGAAAACATTTAGCGATGTATATTAGAGGTCAGAAAAATGCTTCTATAATTAGAGAAACAATAAATCATTTAGAGTCTAAAGAAGAAGTAGAAAAAATACTTAAAGAATATTTAAAAGATTAGGTAAGAAATACAATTAAAAACGAAAATAAAAAAATAATATAATAACAATAAAAAAATAAGAAGTTCACTTAAGTGAACTTCTTTTTATATAATCTAAACTCTTAAACGTTTTATAATTTTGATCTCGTTATATAGTTTCTTGATTCTTTCTTCTCTAGTATCAATAGCTTCTTTAAATTCACTATAAACTTGATCAAGGTTATCTACACTTTCACCAGATTGGAATAACATTTTCATTCCTTCTGCATAGTAATCTTTTTGAACTTGTTTTTTAGCTTTCTCCATCTTACTTTGATATTTCTTTATTTGATCTAAACGTTTTAGTTGATCTCTAATATAATCTTGATAATCCATAATTGAGCTTATTTCATATAGTGTATCATCAATAACTGCTTTAAATAATGCTTTTAATGGTTTAGGATTAATTTTTCCATAACGTTCATTTTCTTTAATAGCATCTAATGCAAGCATTTCTTTAGATGGGGTAGCATCCTTTATTAACTCTTTTAAAGTTTCAGAAATGTTTACGTGAGTGGTATATTGTCTTTTTGTAACGATAGCATCGTATTCATCAGCAACTCTAATAATTTGTCCGCTATATGGAATATCAAAAGCTTTAAGACCTCTTGGATAACCAGAACCATTTAAACCTTCATGATGGTAATATGGTCCATCAGAATATGGACGTAAATTAATATCCTTTAGACAGAATTGATAACCAAGAGTAGTATGAGTTTTCATTATTTCATATTCTTCATTAGTTAATGGGCCATTCTTATTAGTGATTTCAGGAGGAATGAATAGTTTTCCAATGTCATGGACATACCCTGCTATCAAGCAATGTAAAGTAAATTTACTATTGCAATTTAAATAGCCACATAGTCTTGCGGTAAGATTTCCAACATTATTACAATGTCTTAAAGTAAAGAAGTCTAAGTTGTTCATAACTTCCAAACTTCTTTGAAGCATTGGATCTAAATCATGAATATTAAAGTTGCTAGGACTATAAAAGTCGTATTTTTCATCTAACATATTATTTTCCTTTGTAAGTTCAGTTATTTTACATATATCATTATTTTTTAGATAAAACAATAAAATAAATGATAATGACTCAAAAATGTAAATTGCTTTATTTTTTATTGTTGATAAATACCAAGAAATTTGATATACTCACTTGGTAAAATAGCTATTATTTTATAAATTTTTAGAAAAGGAAGAAGAAAGTGTACCTAAAAGGAGCTGAGTTACAAGGATTTAAATCTTTCGCTAATAAAACCACACTAGAATTTAAGCCTGGTATAACTGCCGTTATAGGGCCTAATGGTTCTGGTAAAAGTAACATTAGTGACTCTATTAGATGGGTTCTTGGTGAGCAAAGCATGAAGCAACTTAGAGGAAGCAAACAAGAAGACATTATCTTTTCAGGTACTCAAAGCAGAAAGTCTTTAGGATTTGCTGAAGTATCAATTACTTTTGATAATAGTGATGGCTCTCTTCCTATTGAATATAATGAAGTAGTTGTAACCAGAAGAATATATAGAACAGGAGAATCTGGTTATTTTATTAATAAAAACGAGTGCAGATTAAAAGATATAACAGAACTATTCATGGATACAGGTATAGGCAAAGATGGCTATAGCGTAATAGGACAAGGCAAAATCGATGAGATTTTAAGCCAAAAGTCTGATGACAGAAGACATATCTTTGAAGAAGCAGCAGGAATAGTTAAATTTAGAGTTCGTAAAGAAGAAACAGAGAAAAAATTAGAACAAACAAGATTAAACCTTATTAGAATTAATGATATCTTATCCGAAATCGAAATGAATTTGGGTCCTCTTGAAGAACAATCAAAAAAGGCAAAGCAATATCTTAATTTAAGAGACCAATTAAAAACAATAGAAATTGGACTTTTCGTTTATAAGATAAATGAAGCAAGACAAAAATTAGAAAAGAATGAAGATAATAAGAAGATATTTACAGACCAATTATTAAGTGAAGAACAAACATTAGATAATCTACAAAATGAAAAAGAGACACTTAAAACTAAAATTGAAGAAATAATTTCTGAAATAGAAAGAATTCAAGATTTATCAGCTAATAGTAAAAATGAAATAGAGAAGATTAATTCTAATATAAATGTAAGTCAAGAAAGAATTTCTAATAATAGTCAAAATATTAATAGATTAGAACAAGAAATAATTAGATCAAAATCTAATATTGAAGAATTAACCTCAGAAAAAGAAGAAAGATTACTTAAAGGTGCAGACCTTACCAAGAATAAAGAAAAGTATGAAAAAGAACTTAAGGAAAAATTAGCTGAATTAAAAGCAATTACAGATAAACTATCTAAAGTGGAACTTGAAAATGAATCAGATAAAAGACAAATAGAAAATCTAACTGATGAAAAATATGAATTACTAAATAAAGTAACTATTAATGAAACTAATTATGCTAATTTGGAAAGCACAATTAAAGCGGATACCAAAACTTTGGATAGTATAATTTCAGAACTTGATAAAAATAGAATAATCCAAAATGATATAAAATCAGCATTTAATAAAGTAGAACAAGAAAGAAAAACTAAGCTTGATAAATTAAATGCAATAAAAGAAGAAAAAGCAGACTTTGATAAAAAATTAAAGTCTTATGTAGAAAAGATACAAACCTTAGAAGATGAGTATCGTACTAAAAATTCAAAATTGAATTTCTTATTAGAAACAGAAAAAGAGAAAGAAGGATATGCTAGAGCAGTTAAATCAATCCTATCAGAAAGTGAAAAAAGTATAGGATTTGGAAAAGGATTGTTAGGTGTTTTAGGAGACCTTATTTCTACTGATGATAAATATCAAATTGCGATTGAAAGGGCATTAGGAAGCGCAATGCAAATTTTGGTTACTTAAGAAGAATCAGATGCAAAGCGTTTAATAAA
>DGSM01000043.1 GCA_002393975.1 Clostridiales bacterium UBA4362 | reverse complement strand
TTGTGATTAGAAATAGAGAAAACATCTTCTTTTTTCTGCCTCTTAAGGTACTCGCAGAAAATCAATCCTACTACATTTGCTCTACCATCTGTAATACAATATTGTAACTTAAGTTTCCGCATATGTCTCTCCTTTCTCATGTGAACTTAAGTTTGTGTGTTGCGATTATTAACTAATCACCTCTTTTCTATCAAAAAAGTATTAATATTATAGCATTTTTTCAAGCTCTTTTCAATTAATTCAATAGTTTCAAGCAAAAAAGACACCTGCGTTTTCCGCAGGTGTCTTGTCAGAATATGCTATTTTCTTAATTCAATGAAGTACTCTCCTTCTTCTGCTACAACAAAGTAGATTTCATATTTCTTATCCATTGTGAAGTATTTCTTTACAGAAATTGTCTCCTCATGGAATTCATAATTACCAGAAGAATCAACATCTCCCAATACATTTACTTTGTAATAGCCAACTTTCGGTCTTTCCTTTGAGATTCCGATATAGGACTTGATCTCATCTTTGTTTGACTCATTAGGTAAGTTCGAAAGAATAACCTTGTTCGTTCTCTCAATCTTAGACCGATCATAATTGTTCTTTCCATATGCTTCTTCAATGATAGCTCTGCTAGCAAGATAGAAATTCCTTTTGTGAAGATTCACAATCCTGTTGAAATCTTCTTTAGAGTGAACATCAGTGAGCTTAAGGATAAAAACATAGTCTCCATATCCAGTAAAGGACTCAAGGGTTGCAATGTCATTTCCTCTATACTCTAACTGATTTGCATACTCTAACCAACCATGATTATAATCCATTGTATGGTTAAAGCAAGGCATTGACTCAACCGAAATTCCAACAAATCCAAAGGAAGTTGGACGATCATTCATAAGAAGCTTGTTGAGACTCACCTTAGCGAAAATAGGTTTTGAAGAAAGGTTAGCTCCAAATACTGTTTCTAAATACTCAGAAGGAATTAACCCATCACAGAATTCTACTCCATAGAATACATCTCCATATTTTCTTTCCATAACGGCTACAGCAACTGAATATGGATCAACCTTATCATAAGTATTTCCATAATTTGCTGAATAATATTCATCCTCGACTTCAAAGTATTCATTGGGATCAACTTCGACTTCAATCTTTTTGCCGCATTTAGCAAGATCAAAATCTCCATATTCATTCAAAAAATACCCTTCATCATGTTCAGAGTGTTCGTAGTAGTATGTATCTACTGCAGGGATGATGCTAGAAGTAGCTTTAACAATTCTTGACATTTTATTTAGTCTCCTGGCGCTTTAGCGCATATGTCAAATCAAAATGATGTTGTAAGCGAAGACAGCCACTAATTATTTAGTGCTCTTTCATTATAGCACAATTTCCATAAAATAGCAAATAAATACAAATATATAAAACCTCTTACACGTTATGTAAGAGGTTTTCACAATCTGTTATTAATTAATTTATTAATTAATTTATTATTAATATTATATTATTTAATTCTTATTTATTCTTCAAAATTAGTCTCATTCTTATTCCAATTATTATATATTTCTAATTCTTCATCTCCAAAACATACAAAATATATTTTTTCAAATTTATTTTCTACTTTTTTAGCTTCTTCAAAAGCATAATCTCTTCCAAGTTCTATAGGACACCCATAAATTCCTGTTCCGATACAAGGAATAGCTATTGTTTTTATATTATTTTCAATTGCTATTTTAAATATATTATTATAGCAATTCTTAAAAAGCTCTTCTCTATTTTCTTTATTTCTATAATCATTCCATATAGGAGCAACAGCTTGAATTATATATTTTGCTTTTAAATTATATCCTTTAGTAATTACTGCATTTCCCGTATTGCAATGTCCAATTTCTTGACATTCCTTATCTAAATCAAAACCCGCCTTGTTAAAAATTGCTCCACATACTCCACCACCTCGTAGTAATGATTCATTTGCAGCATTTACTATCGCATCTACTTCCATGTCTGTAATATCAACTTTTATAACTTCTATACTCATTTTATATTCACCTATTATTTAACATAGTTTTATATTATTAGAATATCTTTTATGATTATCTAATCTTGTTTTTCCCATGGAAATACTATCCATTTATCATCTTTAGTTTTAAGCCAAAAATCAGGTTCTACCATTGCATCTTTTTTATAGTAATGAGTTGCTATTTTATATCCTTTTCTCTTCCATGCAAGAGCAGTATCTCCTGTATCACATATATCATCAACGCAAAGACATCCTACTGTTGGTGCTCCTAAATAAGGAAGATTGTATCTATTTGAAATAATAGCTGCATATGTTACGCCTCCTCTTGCAGGTCCATATACTCCTGTATATCCTTCAAAGTTATTAGTTTTTTCGGCTAACCATTTAACAAAATCTTCTACATCATTCCATGTAACATACTCTTTAACAATAGTCATATCTCTTTCATCTCTTAAATTACCCATAAGTGCTCCTCCGATTTTTATTATTCTATATTATATCATAATAGATATTCGTTTTATTCTTTGTTTTTATTATTTATTTTCATTTTTATTCTTTAATTATTAAGCAAAAAACACTCAGCAAAGAGCATTAGTTCTCTTACTGAGTGTTCTTTTGAGGCTACATGTCCATTACTTCTGTTCCGTCAGGAAGGATGGTTGAATTACTTGTTACATAATGACCTCCTCCTGCTTCATCATACTCTTTGCCTCTTTTGTCAAGTTCTACCAATAAATTGATTTATGTCAAATCAGTATTAGTAATTCATGATAAATATTATTCTTCTTCATATGGTTTTTCTTCGCTTATTTTGCAAGTTCCACCATTATTTTTAACATATGCATCTATAACATCTAAAGCTTGATGTACGTCATCATAATTATTAGCATGTGTTACATTTACTATATATCCATCACCACCAGCATACTTAATTTCACCAGTATTTTCATAGTAAACAAACTCATAACTATAATTTTCATCATGTATTGTACATTCTATTGAAACTTGCATAAGTCTTCCTGCTTCATGTTCATGAATATTTTTGAAAGTAATTCTCATTACAATTAATAGAATTGGTACAACTATTATAAATACAATTAAAAACTTAAGTAGCTTTATTATTATTCCTGCTAATTTCTCAGTGTTAGATGTTTTCTCAACTAATATTTCTTTAATATCATTATCAGTTAATTCATCTAAACTTACCTTAAATATTTTAGATAGTTCCTTTGCTTGTTTTAGATCTGGAGAAGTTTCTCCTAACTCCCATTTTGAGATAGTTTGTCTTGCAACTCCTACTTTTTCTGCAAGATCTTCTTGTGACAAACCACTCTTTTTTCTTAAATTCATTATGTTTTTTCCAATTTCCATAATTAACTCCTTTCAAATATAATTTTAAAATATTTGAAAATTAATTCTACCAATTTTAGCTGGAACATTCGCCCGTTTTATTAACATTTTTATCATTATATCATACTAAATATAAATTAAAACTAAAAAATTCCGTGTCCTCTTGTATCAAGAAGTCACGGAACAATTTACAGAAGTTCATCCGCGTTGCATTAAAATTGCATTACTTTTTAATCAATTATCTCGATAAATTGTAATTTATATATTAAATAAGGAAATGATTCTATATAAAACCATTTCCTTATAAATATTATTTAATTTCAATATGTTTTGCTTTTGGAAGTTCTTTTCTTTCTTCTTTTTTTGGAATACAAATTTTTAATATACCGTTTTTAAATTCTGCATTTACATCTTCTTCTTTAATTTGCTCTCCCACATAAAAACTTCTTGAGCAATGTCCGTAATATCTTTCCTTATGAATAAATTTGTCCTTTTCTTCATTGTCATCTTCTTTCTTAACCTCAGCTGTTACTTCCAAATATCCATCTTTCAATGATAGGTTAATGTTTTCTTTTTCATATCCAGGAAGATCCATTTCGAGAATGTATTTATCTTTTTTCTCTTTTATGTCTGTTTTCATTATTGTACTTTCTCTTCTAATTGGAAAGAAATCATCTCCTTCAAAAAAATCTCTGAACAAATCAAATTCGTTCCTTTTTCTTGGTATCATCATCATAAAAATCACTCCTTTACAAAATAATTTTTTATGTGTTGATACTCTGTATCAAGGGTATGCACATATATGTAATTCTCATTACATTTATATTGTATCACTATTTTTAGCAATGTCAAGTGTAGAGTGCTAATTTTTTGTAAAATTATATTTTTATTTAAATAAAAAATTACTATTTCTCTCTTTGACTATAAATCTAGTCACGTAGACCATTGGTGTGTACGAATCTGGTTCTTTTTTGATATCCTTTTAGTTCAATTATAGTCTTTTCAATACTTTCAAAGTTTTTGGCGTTGCATTAAAATTGCATTAATTTGATAAAAAATTCCGTGAACCCCTTTGTTTCTGAGAGTTCACGGAACGTTTCCTTGGTTGGGCTGGGTAGATTCGAACTACCGCATGCATGAGTCAAAGTCATGTGCCTTACCGCTTGGCTACAGCCCAATATAAAATTATGGGGTGGAATGTGGGATTCGAACCCACGATCTCCAGTGCCACAAACTGGCGCGTTAACCAACTACGCCAAATCCACCATTTGCTTAGCACTTATATATTTTAGACTATTTTTTTATTAATGTCAATATATTTTTGATTATCTTTTTAAATTGGTCTAGCCCAAGGCTTCGCAATATCATCTGGAATAGACATATCTCCATGTCCCACTCCTAAAAAAGTATCTGGCTTTCTACTACCATGAAAATCACTACCACCAGACTTAAATAAACCTTTTTCATCACAAAGATTCATTATAAATTCATGTTGTTCCTTAGAAAAAGTAGTATAATAACATTCAAAACCATCTACTCTATTTGATTTTAATAAAATATCTAATACCTTTTTAGAATTATCTCTATATTCAAAAATATGAGGAACAAAAACTAATCCACCACATTCTTTAATAATATCTGCTACTACATCTATACTTGGCAAAATATCGCACATTGAAAGATAAAGCGGACTACTTGGATTAGATAAATACTTTCTATAGAAAGCTCCTCCATTATTCCATGCTTCATCATCTATTTTAGAACGATTCTCTTCATGTTTAATAATATTAGGCCTAATAACACTAGAAGCAAATTCTTTTTCATCAAAAAGATCATCTATATTATCATCTAACTTAATTCCATATTTTTTGCATTTATCTACTAATCTATCAAACTCAATTCTATTACTTTCACTTTTAGGAATATACACTTGCTTTAGTAATTCTTTCATCTTTTTATAATCAATATTGTATCCTAAAAGTTCAATTGGTATATCTCCTGCTTTAGTATTAAGCTCAATACCAACCATAATATTCCCTGAATAATAATCATCTTTATTTATAGTTTCCAATTCAAAATAACTATCAACAGTATTATGGTCAGTAATAGAAATCAAATTTAAATTAGCCTTTTCACATTGCTTTAGAACATCTTTTAGACTATCTTTTCCATCTGAATAAGTTGTATGCATATGTAAGTCAATCATATCTATTTCCCTTTCTTAAAGAACAAAAAGGAGCCTATTTCTAGGCTCCTTTATTTTTATAAATTAATCTTCTTTTGCCCAGATGATTAATCTTGATTTAACATCATCTGTACATGTAGAAAGTGATATTTCTCTCTTTCCAGCTGTATCACGTGTTGCATAATCAAATTCATCAGAACCTGCTACATATTTGTTATAAACAGTATATTTAACTTTGGTTCCTGTTTCTGAATCTGTAATATAGATTGGATCGCCTTCTTCTATTTTATCATTGTCTGAGAAAAAATCTCCATTTCTGTAGTTATGTCCTAGAATTACAGTATTTCCAACTTTATTTAATCCTGGTCCGTATGCTATACCAACAGCAATTTCCATAGATTCTTTAGTAGATCTATCTAAAACAACCATATTTAATTTAGTTTTAGGAATTTCAATTTTTCCTGCAACTGCATATCCTTTATATGTTTGTTTAGCTCTTATGCTATTACTTGATTGCTCTTGAGTTGTTTCATTAGCAAATAAATTTGGGTCAAAAGTTAAATTCTCAACTTCATTAGTAGCATTTTGAGAAGTAGAAGATCTAGTTGCTCTTGAAGCTATTCTGTTATCAAATTCATTAACAGCTTCTTGTGCTTCTTTATTTTTAATAATCTTTTCTACTATACTTCTTCCAAATACTGCTCCAACTAGAACTATACCAACTACAACAACTACTAATATTCCAGTTAATACTTTGTTAAATTTTTTCTCACTTAAACTCATATTATTTTACCAAAGAATTTTTATTTAAAAATTCTTGTCTCCTTTCCATTTTATTATCTAGTAGGAAGCTTTGCTCCACCGACAACATGAATATGTAAATGCATTACTGCTTGTCCTGCATCTTCTCCAACATTAGTAATAAGTCTAAAACCTTTTTCATCCATACCTTCGGCTTTTGCAACTTCTTTTACTCCATGTAAAAGATTAGCTAGCATCTCTGGATCATCTACTCCTGTAATATCTTGAACATGTTTTTTTGGTATTACTAAATCATGAATTGGTGCAATAGGCTGAAGATCCTTGAAAGCTACTACATTATCATCTTCGTAAACTTTAGTTGAAGGAATCTCTCCTTTAATAATTTTACAAAAAATGCAATCGTCTTCCATTATCTTCCTCCTCTTCACATAATCATTTTAATTATAACATTTATAGAAAAATTTTACAATATACTTTTTTTATAATTAATTTGCTTTTTTGTGGCAAATATCGACAATTATTCTATAACAGCTTTAATTCTTCTAACTCCTGCACTAGAAGACTCTTCTTTCTTAATAGTAAAGTGTCCAATTTCACCTGTATGTTTCACATGAGGTCCACCACATAATTCTTTAGAAATAATATTTCCTTTATTTCCAATAGAATAAACAGTAACTAAATCTGGATATTTCTCAATGAACATACATTCTGCTCCACTCTTAACAGCCTCTTCTTTTTTCATTGTTTCAACTTCAACAGGTAAATCTTCTTCAATCCATTTGTTTACTAATTCTTCAAGTTTTTGTTTTTCTTCATCTGTCAATTTATGATCACAATTAAAATCAAATCTCATTCTATCAGCAGTAATATTTGATCCTTGTTGATGACAATCTGGACTTACAACTATTTTTAAAGCAGCATTTAAAAGGTGTGTTGCTGTATGATATTTAGTCTCAATTTCTCCAGAAGAAGCAAGTCCTCCTTTGAATTTTTGATCTGATCCCATACGAGATTTTTCTTGATGCTCTTTAAACAATTTTTCAAAATCAGAATCATCAACTTTTAAGTCTTGTTCAGCTGCTAGATCTTTAGTAATCTCAGGTGGGAATCCATAAGTTTCATAAAGATTAAATAATGTTTTAACATCAATTGTATCTTTTCCTTCTTGTTTTAATCTATCTGCAACTTTATTAAATTCTCTTTCACCCTTCTCTAAGGTCTTAGCAAATTTATCTTTTTCTTCAAGGATTACTGATTTTATAGTATCTCTATTCTTATCAAGTTCTGGATACATTTCTTTAAGAGTATCAATATATAAATCAACTAGATTACCTAATTCATTTAAATCTATCTCTAATTTATTTAAATGTCTAATCATTCTTCTAATTAATCTACGAAGAACATATCCTCTATCTAGATTGCTTGGTCTTCCACCATCACTAATAATCATCATACTTGAACGAAGATGTTCTGCAACAATTCTTCTGCTAGAAATAGAATCAACTTTTTGCATTTTTTCTAATTGTTTAATAACTGGTGCAAAAAGTTCTGTATCAAATACAGTCTCTTTTCCTTGTAAAATGAAAGTGATTCTTTCAAGACCCATTCCAGTATCAACATTGTGTTGTTTAAGTTTTGAATAATGTCCATTTTCATCTTTAAAGAATTCCATGAAAACATTGTTCCAAATTTCCACATATTTACCACAATCACATGAAGGTTGGCAATCAGGTCCACATGCAGGCTTTCCTGTATCATAGAAAATCTCTGTATCAGGTCCACAAGGTCCTGTTTCTCCAGCTATCCACCAGTTGTCATCTTTTCCATAATAATATATATGACCATCAAGTATTCCAACTTTTTTCCACGCATTTGCAGCAACTTCATCTCTTGGACAATCTTCATCTCCTGCGAATACTGTAACAAATAGTTTCTCAACTGGAATCTCTAATTCCTTAGTTAATAATTCAAATGACATAGCAATTGATTCATCTTTAAAATAGTCTCCTAAAGACCAATTTCCAAGCATTTCAAAATATGTGCAATGTCTATTATCTCCAACTTCATCTATATCATTAGTTCTAACACACTTTTGATAGTCCGCTAGTCTAGTACCTTCTGGATGTTTTTCTCCTAAAAGATATGGAACTAATGGTTGCATTCCAGCAGTATTAAATAGCACTGATGAATCATTTTCTGGAATCAATGGTGCTGATGGAATAATTTTATGATTATGTTTTTCAAAAAATTTTAAATATTTATTTCTAATATCAATTGCCTTCATTTAAAATATTCTCCTTAAAAATTATGCGGCTATTATACCACGATTTCTCCAATTATATCAAGGTTTTCTTTTGCTTCTGTTATCTTTATTTTTAACATTTTATTTTGTATATCTTTGTCAGTTTTTACCTTAATATATAAATAATTTGCACTATGTCCTTTAAAGAAATCTCCTTCTCTTTCTTCAAAAAGTACTAATGTTTCTTTTCCTAGTTCTTCTTTGTTATACTCATACTCATTTTTATCAGATAGTTCTAGTAGCTTTTTACTTCTCGTTTCTTTCACTTCAGGACTAACTTGATTTGGCATTTTCTCTGCCTTTGTTCCGCTTCTTATTGAGTATTTAAACACATGCATTTTATAAAACTTAATTCTTTCCAAGAACTTATAAGTTTCTTCAAACTCTTCCTCAGTTTCTCCTGGAAATCCAACAATAACATCAGTTGTAAGTTTAACATCAGGAAAAGCTTCTCTTAAAAGATTTACACTTTCTTCAAACTCTTTTGTTGTATATCTTCTATTCATTCTCGCTAGAGTCTTATCACATCCACTTTGAAGTGATAAATGAAATTGATGGCAAATCTTCTCTATTTTACTTAATCTATCTACTATATCTTTATTTACCCATTTAGGCTCAATAGATCCTAATCTAATTCTTTCAATTCCTTTTACGTTATTTAGTTCTTCGAGCAAGTCAATTAATCTATAATTTCCAGAGTGTAAGTCGTCTTTATCATTATAAGTATCATCTTTAAAATCTTTTCCATAAGAAGCTAAGTGAATTCCTGTTATTACAATTTCCTTATAACCATTTTTAGCAATTTCTTCAACTTCTTTAATTACTGATTCAGGTTTTCTTGATCTAACTTTTCCTCTAGCATAAGGGATAATACAATATGAACAAAATCTATCACATCCATCTTGAATCTTTACTATTGCTCTTGTAAGTTCAGTATAAGTTGTAGAACCAAAATCTAAGTATTCCTCATCATGCATTACATCTGTTACTAATAGTTTTTTATCTTCCTTTTTAGCAAAATAATTATCTAAAATAGTTACTAAATTATTCTTTTCATTAGTTCCAATTATTAAATCAATTTCTTCAAGCTTTTCTAGCTCTTTTCCGGCAACTTGAGAATAACAACCACAAGCAATAACCGTGCTGTCCGGATTATCTCTTTTAGCACGGCGTATCATTTCTCTCGATTTTCTTTCAGCCATATTAGTTACAGAGCAAGTATTAATAATATAAATATCTGCTTTCCCATCAGTTACTTCATAGTTTGAGTTTAAAAGTAATTGTCCCATACTATTTGTTTCATACTGATTTGTCTTGCAACCTAATGTAATAAAGTGAACTTTTCGCATAGATACATCCCTTATAATTTTTTACTCGTAACATTATATTCTCAGTTAACATAAAAGTCAAGTGCTATATAGGTTTGCGTGACTTTATGGTTTCTCAACTTCTATTCTATATCTTCCACTTCTAGTTGTTCCTAAAATCTTAGTAATATAGAATCTACCTTTACCTCTAATTGTAATTACATTTCCTTCTTTAATTTGTCTTGTTCCACGAATTTCTTCTTTAAAGTCTACAAAAACTCTTTGCTCTTCAAGAAATCTTGTTGCATCTTGTCTAGAAACTCTTGCTAGTTCTCCTACTATTGCATCTAATCTCATAGAAGGTACATTAATATTTATTATTTTCTTTTCTTGAGCAATATAGTTTATTTCTTTAATGCTTAAATCTTCAATTTCTGATTTAGAAAATCTAGTTAACTCAGCTAAATTCTGTTTTAAGAAATCTACTAAATCTTTAGAAACTATAATATCTGCGCCATCTGGTCTAACTAATATATCTCCTATTTTTTTACGTTCTATTCCAAGCTTCATTAATGCTCCAAGATACATCTTATGATCATAAGATCCCCATAAATCTTTAGGAAGTTTTATTCTAATAATTTTCATTATTTGATCATAAGTTTTATCAATATTTTGCATTGGATCATATGGAACATCCGTAGGCAAAAGAAGAAGCATCGTTCTCTCTGCTTCTTCAAATCCTCCATAAAAAATATATGAATTTATTTTCTTTTGTTTCAAATAGTCTTCTATGTCTTTCTTTTGTGCCAAATCCAAAAAGTCAGTATTTGCAAATCTTTTGCGTGAAGAAACAAACTTAAGCTTATCCTCAACTCTAGCCAATAAAAGTTTTGTTTCTTCTTGTTGACCTTTGGTTAATTCTGAAATATTGTCCATATATGCCTTTCATTTATTATATTTTTTTCATCTAAGGTCTATTTTCTATTATTAATTAATTAATTATTTATTTATTTATTGTTTATTATCCATATTAGGTGGAGTTACAGCATCTGGCATCTCTTCAACAGTTAACTCTCTTTTATAATATGGTTCCATAGTATTAGCATTTGGATTTACAATTTCTCCAATTTCATCAACATCTTCTGATGCTCTAGTTACACCTTCAACAGCTTTATTCTTTTCAAAAGGACTTGATTCTTCGCCTTTGGCAATGTCTGCCATCTTTTCGTTTTGTCCCAAAACAGCATTAATTTCTTCTTGTGATACAGAATTTGTAATTTTAGGTTCAGGAACTCCTCTAGTTGAAAGTTGATTATCTAATTTATCCAAATCTCCATATATATTAGGTTTAGGAGGTTCATTCATAGCTACAATTAATCTATCTTCTGTTACAAAAACTCTTCCTAAATAATTAAAATGCTCTCTAGAAACTTTATTAATATTAAGTTCCATTCCTATTTTTTTAAGCATATTGAAAAGTTCATTTTGCATGAAGAATCTTTTTGAATATGTAGTTAATTTCTTTCCTGGATGTTGAAGTTCAAAACACACTGGAATCCAATCAGATTTAGTTAATTGCTCTTGAGCATTATTTTTAAATGCAACAAATCCAGCCCATAGATCCATACCATAATGTGTAGATATTTTAGAAACACTGTTACAACAAATAAATCTAATAAGTCTGCCATTAATATCCTCTATTCCCATCATATCTGGTATAGCAATATCAATTGATCCAGTATACTCTACTCCATTTTTATTCTTCTTCTTAAATTTTTTCATTAGTTTTTCGAAAAATTTCATATTATTTCTCTCCATGAAATTATAATACATTTATCATAATACAACTATTTTATAGTTTCATTCAATAGTTTTAGTGCTTTTGTTAATTAATTGAAAAAATATTATATACTTTTAATTTTAATAAATTTAATAAACAGTTAATCAATAAGATACATGATAAACTAAATAATAAATAATAAATAAAATAAAAAAACAGCCAGAGAATCGTTTTCTATTCTCTGGCCGAAAGGTTAGATGTCAACCACCATAATGACTATATCTCGCCTGTTCTTCTCGCAATCTTCGAGGCTTTCGTAAGCGCAAGACATTGCGACATAGTCTTCATCGATAATTGGCTCTTCTCCGAAGTAGGATGAAATTTCCTCTTTGTACTCGGACTTTGAATCTGTAAAAATGTACTCATTAGCACTGCATTCCATGCACGAAATTACATCATCTAGGTCTCCAAGAATAATCTCATAGGTTCTCCAGTAAGCCATCATCGAGTTTTTGTTCAGGTTTGCTTGTATCCTTTGCCGTAGCTTAAAAAGATACCGTTGACATGATTGGTAGTTCTGAAACTTTTTGGTCATAGAGCTTCCCACCTTTCTATTGCACAAACTACATTGTTGCAAAAGATATTATAACACATATTGGCTTTAATTTCAATATTGGTGATGGATTGAAGCAAAAACTAATCTTGACTTTTATTTTTTATGATTATATAATGTTTAAGTCAATATTGAGGTATGGCCAAGCGGTAAGGCAACGGACTCTGACTCCGTGATCCTAAGTTCGAATCTTAGTACCTCAACCAAAAAAGAGCTTTTGGGCTCTTTTTATTTTGTAAAAATTACATTTTTTGCTAATTTTTTCTAATTTTACTTGCAAATTAGTTAATTCTATGCTATAATAATAAGTGCACGGAGGATATCTCCGTTGTATATATTAGTTCGGTAGGGCTAGTTTATAATAAGAAAAATATTTAAACATTACTAACCCCGTACCTGTTGGTTACTTCTTTTCAGACCTGGTAACCTAACAGTAGTTGTTTTTAATATTAAGGTCTTTGATATATAGAATAATTTCATTCCCTAGCCTTTCACCGAACACCAAAAGAGGTTTAACCTCTCCCTCCTCAGACAAGATCTGAGGGGGTCTTTTTTTATGTTTTTTTCCTATAAGGTTTATATATAAGCTAAAATTTGCTTTTTTATGTAAAGTATGCTATAATAATATTGTTCAACTACGGTTAAACGAATTTTTATTTTACGGATTATTTGTACTTTTTAGTACAAGACCTGATGCGTTACTCTTAGTATATTAGAATACTAAAGAATTGGTGTTAACGTTATTTATTAACAAATCAGGTAATTAAAAGTCTTTTCATATGGCAAAGATCCAAGACGTTAACCCATGATATGAGCGGCCTTTAATAGGGCCGCTTTATTCTTTTTTATTGGTTATTTTTTTCACTTCTTTTTTCTTCATTTTTTATTACATTTTTATTAATAATTGGCTTTCCTCTTTATAATATAAAGTGATTTATGATAGAATAATTTTGTTAATTTATGTGTAAACAAAGGAGAAAATAATATGTTTTGTAATAAATGTGGTGCAGAATTAAAGCCAGATGATAAATTTTGTAATTCATGTGGTAATCCAGTAAGTCCTATTTCAGATGAAGCTAAATATGGACCAAAACCAGAAGAAAATGTTAACCCAGCACCTAATGCTAATGCCGATCCTTATTCTAGTTTAGATCCAGCAACAAATCCTGTTAATACAGAAACACAAGGAAATGATTTTATAGCACCACAATCTGGTGAATATACAAATCCTGATCCTAATGGTCAAGCAGGAGCTCAAAATGTAAATGGAGCTGGATATAATCCTCAATATACTCCAAACACAGTTGGGCCACAACAAGGAAGTAATAATACAAATTACAACCCACAATATAATCCAAATTTAAACACAAAGAAAAAATCTCATGTTGGATTAATTATTGGAATTATTCTTGCAGTTATACTTATTCCACTTCTTATTGGTGGAATTATAATTGGTGTTATAGTTCATAATGTTAGTAAAACAATTAAAGAATATGATTACGATGATGATAATGATTATACATATAATTATTCTTATAATTATTCTTCTAGAAGCACTAGTGCTAATACTACACCATATTCTGGATATGGATATAATTCAACATCATCAAGCATTACAACTACTTCACAAAACGTTTCAATTCCAGATGATCAAGAAAATACAGTTTACGATTATTTAAATGATATAGCAGTAGAATATAATTTGCCAACCAACTTTACTAAAGCAAATTCAGAATCAACAACAAGTAAACATTCATTTTTATCTGGTACAGATATTTTTGCACAAGTTACAATTACAGAAGGAACTAATTCAAGCTTTGATAACTTAGCTGCTTATTCAGGATTTGGAATAACTACTGAGGATGTAACAATCGCTGGAAACACTTACAAAAAAATAACTGCTTCATCTCAATATTTATCTCAAGCTTTTACAAACACAACTTATTCAAGTTATGCACAAACTTACCAAGCTGAATTTTATAGTCTTGAAATTAGCGATACATGTGTATACCAAGTAATGATTATGTATCCAAATAATACTACTCCACCAGATATTACTCCATTCCTTAATGTTAGATATGGTGATATAGATTATTAGTAATAAAAAAACAAATGAGGAGTTCTTTAAATGAATTGCAAATATTGTGGCTCCATAGCTAATCCAACTGACCGCTTTTGTGGTGTATGTGGTAAGCCAATTGAGCCAATTAATCAAGTTACTACAAACAATCAATATAGTAACGCTTCTCAATTTAATAATGTTAGACAAAATGTAAATAGTTTTGATAGCTACAATTATAATCCAAATAGATATAACCCAGCTCGTCAAACAAATGAAGTAAATCAATCTCAACAAGTAGTTTTTGCACATTCTATTGCAATAAGTCTACTAGTAGTAATGTTAATAATATTCATTATTGTTGCTTTGATTTATTATTCTTCAGACCATGCTGTTGCAGAAGTAGCGGATAATAGCTCATCTTCTAATGTAGTTGTTTATCAACCTACCTATCAAAATAAAACTACAACAAATAGTTCAAGTACTTCTAGATATACTTCTGCTGCTAAATTTGATTCAGTTTATTCAGCTGATTACGATTATGAAGTAGAATATGGAATTCCTTCAACTTTTTCTAGCTATGGAACTCCAACAGATACTCAAAAGTTTTATTATAACTCTGCAAAAAATAATATTGCTTGTGCAAATGTTATTCATAGTACCCTTGATGTAATGATTCAAGCTATGAAAGCTCAAGGTTATACTATAAATGTTCAAGAGCAAAAGAACGTATCAGGTTTTACTTATTTACATGTACAAGCTTTCTTAAGTTCTGACAATAGAACTGATGAATATTACATATATCAAATAGCCCCTACTTATGTATATGCACTTTATATTGCGCCTGCTAATACTTTAACAACTAGTGAATTAAACGCTTTTTTGAATATATCAATTTATTAGAACAAAAAATATAACACAAATAAATAAAACAAATGATAAAGGAGAAAAATAAAAATGATTTGTGAAAAATGTGGAGCCCAGCTTCCAGAAAATGCTAAATTTTGCTTAGAATGTGGTAATCCAATTAGTAACCTTCAACCAGAAGAAGTAAAATCTGTATTTGATGAACTACAAGTTGAAGAAGTTGATTCAGATAGCTTCTTTGGACAATTTTCTAGTTCTCCAGTTGAAGAAGTAAAACCTCCAGAAATTGAAAATAATACAAATATAGTAGAAAGTGTTGAAGATATTCCTTTACAAGAGGAAGTTGTTTCAGATCCATTTGGATTTACTCCAGATGTAACTCCTACACCTCCTCCAAGTGAAAAGGTTGAAGAAGTAGTTGATACATTACCTACTCCTGATAAAGAAATTCCAATCAATATTCCTAATCCAATACCAGAAACTCCAGTTAGTGCTGCAATGCCAGATTTAACTGTTGTAGATAATGGTTTTGAGGATAATAACTTTGAAGAAAACAAAATAGAAGTTCCACAGCCAGCTGAACCAATTACAACAACAGTAATGAATAGTGGTTCTGTTAATCAAACAACAATGAGTGGTATTACCACCCCTACTCCTGAAAACGAACCTGTTGTTACTCCTAATCCTAATATTGTTCAAATGGCTTCAAATGTTGATAGAACACCAGATTCTGTTGATGATTTACTAACAGATTCAACTATGAATCCTCCTCCTTTAAATAGTAAGGATAATTCATTTGCTCAACCTAATTTTGATCAATATAGTGTTAATATGATGTATGGCTCAAACACTGAAGAAGAGCAATATTTAAGAATGCAAAAAGAGCAATTACAACCAGCTAAAGCATTTGATAAAAATACAAATCCTCTACCTGGAGCAGGTTCAAATGTAGTATCTGATTTTGGAAATACATATGGTAATGGTCTTAACAACAATACAAATGTAAATGCATATCAAAACAATATGCAAAAGAATCCTCAAATGCAACAACAACCTATGCAAAGGCCTCAAGTTAATCCATATGCTGGTCCAAAGAATCCTCAACCACAACAACCTCAAACATTTGGTAGCCAATTAAATCAAGATTCACAAATGGGACAAGCACCACAAGCAACTACAACAAACGTAAAAGATCCTACTAAGAAAAAATCTCCAGCAGGAAAAATAATAGTTGTTATTCTATTATTAGTAATAATCGGTGCACTAGGATATGTATTCTATCCATATATCATGGATTTCATTAATAGCAAAAAGAATCCAAGTGAAAATGTAGTTCCAGTAACAAATACAATTACAGAAAACATTGTTCATACACCTGTTATATCAAATACAAATGAAACTGATAACGCAACAGGAAACACATTAGAGTCAGATGCTAATCAACTATTAGAAAATGCATTATCTTCTGATAATTCTGTTAATAGTAACAGTACTACAAATAGTGTAGCAAATGTAATTAATTTAGATGGTGGAAGTACTACAGCAAATCAAATTGTTCTTTCAAATACAACTCAAAATTAATGGAGTATATATTCATTAAAAAGAAACAAAAACAAAAACAAAAATAAAAATAAACAAAAATAATATTAATAATATAAGTTAAATAAAAACAAAGCACTTCACATATAGTGAAGTGCTCTTTTTATACTTTTATATTTTAATACTTTAATATTTGATTTCTAATTTCTAACTCAGAATCAGCTTCATCAACATCTTCTGTATAGATAACAGGTTTTATGCTAGATTCTTCTTCATAATTATCTATCAATGTTTTATCTTGCTCAGAAAGCGCATCCATAGGAATATTAAGATTTT
>DGSM01000040.1:1231-16259 GCA_002393975.1 Clostridiales bacterium UBA4362 | reverse complement strand
ATATTAAGTTTAACTTCTAATTGATATATAAAAACATCCTACTCCATAAAAAGGGGTAGGATGTTTTTGAATTATACGACAAAGGAAATAAAAAACATGTATATAGAATTAATAGAAAAAAGAGTAGAACCTTCTGAAGATTACTATTTTAAAGTGATTCCAAATGATACAAATGGAATTTCTAAAAGATATGATATTTCTATGGATAATGCAGAGAGATTCTACGATAAATATGTTAATAGCATAAGCGAAGATTGTAATATATTGATAGGCGATGGAGATGTAGAATGTTTTGACAAAGAGCAATGTATAAAAATAGTTAAATGGGCAGAAGGGAAGATTAAGGTCGAAAAAGATACTAATTTATTAGCAATAATAGAAACTTTATTAAATTATGCAAAGCAGGCTATAGAGTTAAATACATGGATAATAGTAGAACTATAAAAAACAACATAATAGCTATATTTATAAATATAAATATAAATTATATTCCTAATAATTTAATTGGAGAAAAAATTATGAAAAATTGGTTTACAGATTTTAACGAACTAAAAACATCAATTGAAGACTTTTATGATTATCAAATTGAATTTTACTACAAAGATAGACTATGCGTAATTGAAAGAGATAATTCTCCTCAAACAATAAAAAAATATGGACAAGATGTATACTATTTAAAAGGTTGGGAGAAAGATATGAAGAAATCATTCTTATCATTAGAAGAATTATCTGAAGATCCTTTCTTTGAAGGAAAAAACTTAATAGAAGTATGGCATGAATTGAAATTTGATAATTCAATATAATTATAAAATATAAACAACAATCTCTAGTCAAGCAATTTTGCGAAATTGCTTGACTTTTTTATATTTTTATACTAAAATAAATAATTGTAACGGATGTAATATGACCTTTTAAAGCGATTCCCCGGTTGGTTTTAAAGGTTTCATATATATTATTTTTAATTATTTTATGAATGGAGGAAGATTTTACCATGAATAATACTACTTATAGTGCTAAGAAAAATGAAATTGAAAGAAAATGGTATATAATTGACGCTGAAAACAAACCTTTAGGTAGAGTTGCTACAGAAGCTGCAAAGCTTTTAAGAGGAAAACATAAACCTACATATACTCCTAACATTGATTGTGGAGATCATGTAATAGTTATCAATTGTGATAAAGCAATTCTTACAGGAAACAAAATGAATGATAAAAAGTATACTCATTTTACTGGATATATTGGAAACATGAAAGAAATTTCGGCAAAGGATTTAATGGCTAAGGATTCTACTAAAGCAATGATGCACGCTATTAAGGGAATGCTACCACATAATACTTTGGGAAGACAAATGTTAACAAAAGTAAGATTATACAAAGGTGCTGAACATGATAACCAAGCACAAAAACCAGAAGTTTGGGAATATTAATTAGGAGGAAGATAAATGGCTAAGTCAAATAATACTCAATACCTAGGAACAGGTAGAAGAAAAAGTTCAATTGCTAGAGTTATTCTTACTGATGGAAAAGGAAAAATTACTGTTAATGGTAAATCATTAGAGGAATACTTTGGTGAAGAAACTTTAAGAGTTATAGTAAAACAACCACTTACAGTTACAGGAACTGAAGGAAAATATGATGTAGTTGCTAAAGTTATTGGTGGTGGATTCTCAGGACAAGCTGGAGCAGTTCGTCATGGAATCGCTAGAGCTTTAAATGAAGCTAACAAAGAAGAATTCAGACCAGTATTAAAGAGCAATGGATTATTAACAAGAGATCCAAGAGCTAAAGAAAGAAAGAAATATGGTCTTAAGAAAGCTCGTAAAGCTCCACAATTTAGCAAGAGATAATTTTATACAAATTCAAAAGTCCGATTTTATCGGACTTTTTTGTTTGCTATTTGAAATTAAGGCAAATATTTGCTATAATGGAGATGTAATAAATCAATTAGTTATTCGCGTTTTATTACCATGACACATTTTTGTGAGGTTAATAATGATAAGAACCTAAGAATCTCATCATGAATAACAAAATATATCACACAAAATTTCTGTGGTAGATTTTGATGTTCATGGAAGGAGGTTCTTTTTTTATACCACAAAAAATTAGAAAGGAATAAAACAATGAAACAAGAAAATGAATTAAAATATTATGAGGAAGTTAAAGATTGGAATTTCGATAAATTTGAAATAGAAACACAATCTTTAACTAAATGGGATTTATATGAAGAGTTAAAAGAGAAAACAAATCAAAATTCTAAAATTTTAGATTTAGGAACAGGTGGAGGAGAAAAAGTTCTTACATCTTTTCCACAAGTAAAGGAAATATTGGGGACAGATTTTTCTAAAGAAATGATTAAAACAGCAAATGAAAATTTAAAGAAGAGTGGAAAGAAAAATATAACTTTTAGAATCATGGATAATTTAAAAATGGATGTTCCAGATTGCTATTATGATGTTATAGTTGCAAGAAATACTGTAACAGATCCAAAGCAAATCTATAAAGCCTTAAGAAAAGAAGGATATTTATTAATTAGAGGAGTAGACAAATATGATTGTTGGAATTTGAAATTAATGTATGGCAAAGGACAAGCTTTTAGTGATGAGAAGCCTATAAGCATAATAGATTATGAAAATGTTATTAATGCTGGTTTCAAAGATGTAGAATTAATTCCAATTCATGTAAGAGAATATTTTAAAAGTAAAGAACTATTTATAGAGTTCTTAAAGAAAGTTCCAATAATAGATGATTTTAGTGAATTAGAAGAATCATGTAAAATGCACTATAACAAAGATTTAGATGAAGAATTAGTTGAAAAATACATCAAAGAGAATACTTATAATGGAAAGATAAGACTACTTAGAAGATATTATGGAATAGTTGCTAAAAAGTAGTATATAATGCTAATTAATGATAGAATAAAAAAGAGAGGAGAAAGAATATGTATAAAGATTTAATTGGACAAGTAGTTACCATAGTAGTTTCTTCAAGAGGACAAAATTTATTAGAATATATAGGAACTTTACAATCAGAAAATGAAGAAGCAATTGTATTAAGCGGAGTTAATATTTCTTACTTAATGGCAAATTTTCAAAAAGGAATCTTTGGAGAAGGTATTAGCAAATATAAAGAAAATTTAAATACAGTTATACTTAATAAGAAATATATTATTTCATGCAATAAATAAGAGCTTGACAAATAGATAAATAACCTTTTATAATATTTTTAGAGGAGAAAACATGGATTATTTAATAAATTCTAAATTAAATAATTGGTGGACTGTATGGAAATCTTGATCCATACAGAGTTTTGTCATGTTTTTTAATTAATAATAAAAATTAAAATTGAAATTTTAAACAATATAATTAAAATCAATTTTATTAACTAATAATCAATAGTAATTAAAATATAAGACACATGTATGGATCTATTCCAACATGTGTCTTTTTGTCGTGAAAGGAGGTGGTACATATGGAAATCGATTGGGACTGGCCTTGGCCATATAGAATAAACAAAATAAAAATAAGAAAAAACACAATAACAAAAAGAAAAACTAAAGAAAAAGCAAAAGAAGATGAAAAAGAAAAGTTAATTCAAAATTTAGGAGGAAAGAAAAATGAATTATGGAGAATTTGGTGGACAATATGTACCACAAGAATTAAAAGGAAAATTAAATACAATTGAGAAAGAATTTAAGAAAGCAAAAAAGGATAAAGAGTTTATAAAAATGTATGAATATTATCTAAAACAATATGTTGGAAGACCATCACCTTTATACTATGCTGAGAATTTAACTAAATATGTGGGTGGTGCAAAAATCTATTTAAAACGTGAAGATTTGAACCATACAGGAGCACATAAGATAAACAATAGCTTAGGACAAGCGTTACTAGCAAAGAGAATGGGCAAAACTCATATAATCGCAGAAACAGGAGCTGGCCAACATGGAGTTGCAACCGCTACAGTATGTAGCTTACTAAAAATGAAATGCACTATATTTATGGGTGAAGAAGATATTAAAAGACAATATGTAAATGTAGAAAAAATGAAATTATTAGGAGCAGATGTAAAATCTGTTACAAGAGGAAAAGGGACTTTAAAAGAAGCTGTAGATGAAGCTTTTGAATATTTATTAAAACATCAAGATGCCTTTTATTTGATAGGATCTGCTGTAGGACCAAGTCCTTATCCTGAAATGGTTAAGTTTTTCCAAATGATTATAGGAAAAGAAGCAAGAAAACAAATAATAAAACAAGAAGGGACTTTGCCAAAAGCAATAATTGCATGTGTTGGAGGAGGAAGCAACAGTATAGGATTATTCTCTGGATTCTTAAAAGATGATGTTGAAATCTATGGAGTTGAAGGAGCAGGATTAGGAATATATACAGGAAAACATGCATCAGCTATAGCAAATAATACAATTGGAATATTACATGGAATGAAAACGTATATAATGATGGATGAAAATAAACAAGTAAAAGATGCTTATTCAATTTCAGCAGGTCTAGATTATCCAGGAATAGGACCAGAACATGCATATTTAAAGAAAATTGGAAGAGTAAAATATGATAGTGTAACAGATAAAGAAGCGGTAGAAGCTTTTAAGTTATTAACTAAGCTTGAAGGAATTATTCCTGCATTAGAAAGTTCACATGCAATTAGCTATGCAATGAAAATTGCAAAAAAATATAATAATGAAGATTCAATAATAGTAAATTTATCAGGAAGAGGAGATAAAGACTTAAAAACTATCTTAACAATGTGATATAATAAGCAAAAAAGAAAATTAAGGAACTTTCTATGAAAAAAGATATTACTAAGCTTAGCATACTCTTTTTTGGACTATTAATAATAACAATTGTAGTTATACTATGCTTTGGAAAAACATATAATGCAAAGTTTAAAATAGTTGAAGAAAATGATTGTAATTTAAAAGTAGAAAACATCTCAGGAGAACTTGAAATATTAGAAGAAAAGAAAGAGGATGGCAATTACTTAGTTAAGATTAAATCAATTAAGCCAGGAAAAGTTTCTTTGATTCTAGAACATGATGATTATCAAAATTTGAAAATAATATATGTTCATAAAAATATGGTTATAACTGAGAATACTTTCTTTGGAAAGTCTACATATTCAGAAATTATTCCAATTTCTATTACTATATTTTTAGCATATGCATTATATATATTAATTAATAGATTAAAAGCGATTGAAAAAGAAAATCTATATCAATATAGATGTATAGCTTATTTGGGAATAATAATTTTCCTTTCATTTTCTTTATTAAATAATCTTTTATCAATTTATAATTATCAAGGATTATATGAAACTATAGATAATGTACTTTCTAGCATATCAATAGTATCATTAATATTACTTCCTATAGCGATTATAACTTTTTCATTAGTAACTATCAGTAATATAAACTTGATAAGAAAAGAAGGAAAATCATTAAAGAATTTGCTAGGTGTATTTTTAGGAATATTTACTTGTGTAGTTCCGTTCTTACCAGATTTAGTATATAGATATTTAATGAAGGCACAAATTGTAGATATCTATAATCTAAATAGTAGTGGACCATATATTTATTCATTCCTAGAAACTATAATTTACTTAGCTATAACTTATCTAGAGTGTATCTTGATAGCAACAATTATTATTGCTATCAAATCAATTAAGAAAAAAGTAAAATATGATAAAGACTATATGATTATTCTTGGATGCCAAATAAGAAAAGATGGATCTTTAACACCACTTTTAAAAGGAAGAGTTGATAGAGCTTTAGATTTTAGAAATGAACAATTAGAGCTTACAGGAAAAGATTTAATATTTGTTGTATCTGGTGGACAAGGAAATGATGAAATTATTTCTGAAGCGGAAGCTATGAAGAAATACTTAGTAGAACAAGGAGTAAAAGAAAATCATATTCTTGTTGAGAATAAATCTAAAAATACATTTGAAAATATTAAGTTTTCAAATAAGTTAATCGAAGAACAAGAAAATGATACAGATGTTAAAATTGGATTTTCAACTACCAATTATCATGTATTACGAGCAGGGTTAATTGCTAACCAACAAGGAATTAAGATGGAAGGTATAGGCTCTAAAACCAAAGCTTACTTCTGGATTAATGCATTTATTAGAGAGTTTATTGGAACACTTTATGCAGAAAAGAAAAAGCATATTTTATTTTTCTTAATGATTGTTTTATTAATTATATTTATGGTTCTAGTTACATATTTTGCAAATAATCTATAATAGATTATTAAGTATTTTATATTTCTATGAAAGGAAAGAATTATGATAGAGATTAAAAAAGTTACTAAAAAATATGGTGACAATAAAGCTTTAGATGAAGTATCTTTTACAGTTGAAGATGGTGATATCTTTGCTTTTATTGGTCATAATGGTGCAGGAAAAACTACTTTAATTAAATCAATAGTCGGAATACATGATTTTGATGAAGGAGATATTTTAATTGATGGAATGTCTATTAAAGAAAAGCCAGTGGAATGTAAAAAGTTAATGGCTTTTGTTCCTGATAATCCTGAAACTTATGAGCATATGAAAGCTATTGATTATATCAATTTTATTTGTGATATGTATGATGTAGATTCTAAAACCAGAGAAGAGAATATTAAAAAATATAGTACACTATTTGGTATGGAAGATAAGTTAAATGACACAATTGATAGCTATTCTCATGGTATGAAACAAAAGGTAGTTTTAATCTCTGCTTTAGCACATGATCCTAAAATACTTATTATGGATGAACCTTTTGTAGGACTAGATCCAAAAGCAGTATTTGATATTAAAGAAGTGCTTAATGAAATGGTTAAGGAAGGCAAAATTGTATTTTACTCAACACATATTTTAGATGTTGCTGAAAAGCTTTGCTCTAGAGTTGCCATTATTAAACAAGGAAAAATTGTTAAGAGTGGAAGCATGAAAGAAATCAAAGGTGACAAATCACTAGAGAATGTATTTATGGAACTAGAGGGGTGATTATAATGAAAAAGTTATTTTCACTAATTAGAGCATGTATGTCTAGTGATATGGCTTTATTTAGAGTAAAAAGTAAAAATAAGAGTAAGTTTTCATCATTTGTTCCTATATTGTTAGCTGGATATATAATGTTTATTATTTGGTCTGGTGCTAATTCATTTTTAGAGAAGTTAGCTCCTATGAATCTAGGATATCTAATACTTGCTACAGCTACCATGGGAATTTCTTTAATGACTATAATAGAAGGCATTTACAAATCAGGACCACTTCTTTTTAATTGTAAAGATGATCAATTATTACTTTCTCTTCCAATAAAAAGAAGAACAGTTTTATTTGTTAGAATTCTAAAATTATATATTTTTGAATTATTATATAATTCAATGTTTTTATTGCCTGTAATGGTTGCATATATTAGATGGGGTAATGTTAATCCAACATATTATCTAACTTGTATAATTATGCTTCTATTATTGCCAATAATACCAATTGCAATTTCTTGTGTTATTGGTGCTATTACTTCAGGTATTTCTAGTAAGTTTAAATTTAAAAATGCAGTTCAAATTATTCTTTCTATGATTATACTAGTAGGTGTAATGTACTTATCTTTTAAGGTTGAGGATGTATTTAATTACTTGCTTGCTAATGCTGAAAGTATAAATGATTTTATTACTAGAAGATACTATCCTGCTGGAGTATTTTCTAAATTAGTTGTAGATTTTAATGTTAAAGAGTTATTAATATTTGTTGCAATAAATATTATTGTAATGGTCTTTACTGTTTTGGTTTTAGGAAAATTCTATTTTAGAATTAATTCTGGCTTAAAGAATATTTCTACTTCTAAAACTCATACTAAAGTTAAAGACTTAAAGTTCAAAGCAAGATCTCAAACCAGTTCATTAATAAAAAAAGAGTTTAATACTTTCTTTAAGACTCCAGTGTTTATAATTAATGCGGGATTTGCACTAGTATTATTTATTGTTTTAGCTGTAGTAGCAGCAATAAAATTTGATGGAGTAGTAGCTTTTCTAATAGATGAAGAAAATGGATTTGGACTTGCGAATGATTTAATTTATAACAATTTATCTGTTATAATTTTTGCGTTTTTATCATTTGGAACTTTTATGACTTCAATTACAAGTTCAGTTATTAGTTTAGAGGGAAGAAATATTAGTATACTTAAATCTCTACCAATTAAGACTAAAACAATTTTAATGTCTAAAATATATGCAGCATTATTGATTACTACTCCTGCATTATTAGTTGGAGATTTAATAATGTTTATTAGATTTAGAACTAATATTTTAGAAGCGTTATTATTAATTGTTTTATCAATATTAATGCCATTAATATCGCACTTTATTGGAATTATTATTAATTTAAAATATCCAAAGTTAGAGTGGGAAACACCAGCAGAAGCAGTAAAGCAAAGTACAAGTTCATTCATAGCAGTAATGCTTGGAATGGTTGTATTAATTATAGTTGTTGGAATTGCTTTTGCTTTATTAGGAAAAGTTCTTCCTATAATTGTTTTATTGATTGCTACAGGAGTATCTGGTTTAATAAATCTAATTCTATATTTATATTTAACCAAGAAGAGTGTTAAAGACTTTGATAGTTTATCTTTGTAATAGCATTTAAGAAAGGAATAAAATGAAAATCTTTATAATATCTAGCGCATCTTTTTATGACAAGATATCACCAATAAAGGATTATTTGGAAAATAAGGGATTTGAAGTATTACTTCCAAATACTTATGATAATCCAAATGAGGAAAAACAATCATGGGAGAAAGGTTATAAAGCTCATGCCGAGTTGGAAAAAGCACTTTTTAAAAAGAGTGAAGAAAAAATAAAAAGTGTAGATGCCGTTTTATGTATTAATTTGAAAAAACATAATATTGACAACTATATTGGTGGAGCTACTTTTATAGAAATATATGAAGCTTTCAAAAATAATAAGAAAATATTTTTATATCATGGTATTCCACAAGGAATGCTTTATGATGAACTAGCAGGTTTTGATCCGATTATTATTAATGAAGATTTAGACTTGATTAGATAATTAATAAAAGAAAAACAAAAATCCGATTTTTATCGGATTTTTGTTTTTTTGTATTGACACTATAAAAATAATAATATACAATACTATTGTATTAAGCAAGTAACACAATGAGGTGAAACAATGGAAATGACATTTGATAATAATATTCCAATATATATTCAAGTGTTGGAATATATGAAAATATACCTTATTTCAGGTGTATTTAAATGTGGAGAAAGGTTGCCTTCTGTTAGAGAGTTTTCTACAACTTTTAAAGTTAATCCTAACACAATGCAAAAGGCACTAGCTGAACTTGAAAGTATGGACTTAATCTATACTGAAAGAACAAACGGAAAGTATGTTACCCAAAACACTGAATTAATTGAAAAGCTTAAAGATGAGTATGCAACTACTTTAGCTAAAAGTTACTTTCAAGGAATGAAAAGAATTGGTCTTGGAAAAGCTGATTCTATTAAGTATTTGGAGGGCATAGATGAGTAAAGATAATAATAATCTATTAGAAGTAAAAAATTTAAAAAAATCTTTTGATAAAAAAGAAGTATTAAAAGATGTAAGCTTTAGTATTCCAAATGGAAAGATAATAGGACTACTTGGAAAAAATGGAGCAGGAAAGACTACTTTAATTAAACTTATTAATGATTTATTAACTCCAACTAGTGGAGAGATTTTAGTAAATGGAAACAAAATTGGAGTAGAAAGCAAGAAAGTAATTTCTTATTTGCCTGAGAGAACTTATTTAAATAAGCAAATGAAGGTAACAGAAGTTCTAAATTACTTTGAGGATTTCTATGAGAATTTTGATAAAGAAAAAGCAGAAAAATTACTTAAAGACTTAGATTTAGACATAACTCAAAAGCTTTCTAAAATGAGTAAAGGTATGCAAGAAAAAGTTCAATTAGTTCTTGTAATGTCTAGAAAGGCAGATTTATATATACTAGATGAGCCTTTAGGAGGAGTAGATCCAGCAACTAGAGATTATATATTAGATACAATACTTTCCAACTTTAATGAAAATGCGAGTGTAATTATATCAACACATTTGATATCTGACATAGAAAGAATATTAGATGAAGTAATATTTATAGATAAAGGAAAAATAGTACTTCAAAGTGATTGTGACCAACTTAGAAAGAAAGAGAATGGCTCAATTGATGAAATATTTAGGAGGATGTTCAAATGTTAGGAAAATTATTAAAATATGATTTAAAATATATGATTAAAAACATGAGTGTTTTCTATATACTAGCAATAGTATTTGCTATAATAACAAGAATACTTCTATCAGTAGAGCAAACCATTATAGCAACAATAATTAAGAATATTACTACTGGATGCATGTATGCAATGGTTGCAAATATAATTATTAATACTCTAATGAGAAGTTGGGTTAGATTTAGAGATTCAATTTACAAAGATGAAGGATATTTAACAAACACTTTACCAGTAACCAAAAATCAAATATATAATTCTAAATTTATTCAAGCTTTAATATTCTTTATAGTAAGCTTTGTAATTGTTATTTTAAGTATTGCCATAGCATATCTAAATAAAGATAGATGGGAATTATTGAAGAACTATATTAAAGGAATTACTACAGGACTTGAGATTAGCTCAGGACTATTTATTTCTGGTTTTTTAGGAATAGTATTTTTAGAGATGTTTAATGCTTTGCAATGTGGATTTTTTGGAATAATATTAGGATATAAACAAAACAATAATAGAGTAGCACTTTCAGTATTATTTGGATTTATTGCATATTTTGCATCTCAAAGTATTGTACTAGCATTAGTATTTATAGTAGGACTATTTAATGAATCTGTAATGGGATTATTTACAAATACAGTTTTGTTAGAAACAGGAGCATTAAAAATACTATTTGCATTATCAATGATCATTTATATTATTATCATTTGGATAATGAGTATTATTTGTAAGAAGCTATTAAATAAAGGCGTAAATCTAGAATAGAAAAAGAAACTATGCTATAATCACCTCATAAAACATGAGGTGATTTTTTATGACTTAAAGCTACGACATAATATCTTAGTAGGAGGGTCCTATGAAAAAAGTTATAATTATTATAAGTTGTGTAGTTATTGCACTTGTAGTAGTTTTAGCTATATTTGGAGAAAGAATTGCCTATTTTCTATATTCAGGACAATATAATGAAAATGGAGTAAGCCATTTTTTAGTAATCACCTTAGATAAAGACCAACCAAAAGAATATATTGGAAAATTACAAGAGCATGATGTATATATAGAAGGTTTAAATATTCAAGAGACAAACTTTAGAACGGTAAATGCAGAAAACTTGTCAATTAAAGATGCTATAGAACAAAATAAGGTTTCTATTGATGAGTGGAAGAAATATGCTTGGAATGTTGTTGAAGAAGAATCTGGAGAAATCTTAAAATTTGAAAACTATGAGATTTTAGTAACCACAAATGAATGTGTTATTAGACCACTAACATAAAAGGAGCAAAATAGATGAAGATATTAATAATATGCAGTAAACAATTTTATCCAAAGATAGAAAAGATAAAAGAAGAATTAGAAGGAAGAAACATAGAAATTGTATTACCAAATTGCTATGATGATCCACAAATGGAAGCTAAAATGTGGAAACTTGGGAAAGAAGAGCATCAAGAATTTAAAGCAAAAATGTTTAAGAAAAGTGAAGATACTATAAAAAACATGGATGCTGTTTTAGTTTTAAATTATGATAAAGAAAAGAATGGAGTTACATATAATAACTATGTAGGAGGTGCAACATTCTTAGAAATGTATGATGCCTTTAGATTTAAGAAAAAGATTTATCTAATGAATGATATTCCAGAAGGGTTGTTATATGATGAGATAGAAGGATTTAATCCAACTGTTTTGAATGGAAATCTAGATTTGATTAAATAAAAAATATAGGAAATAACGAATTTAAATTATATAAAAATAAAAGGTGTATATGGAAATAATAAAAAGAGAAGATGCAGCTCAAGGAACTGATAATGAGATATGTAATACCATGGAATATTCTTTTAAAGATAAAGCTATGGATGTAGGAGTAGCAACTATAAAAGGGAGATATCCTGAGTCAGGTTTTTGCGTTAACTTAAAGAGCAAAGAACTAGTATATGTATTAGAGGGTTCAGGCGAAATCTTTTTTGAAGATAAAAAAATTGATTTTAAATCAGGCGATGCAATTTTAATAGATGCTAATGAAAAGTATTATTGGAACACGAAGTTTTGCAAAGTATCAATGACATGCACTCCAGCATGGAGTCCAGAACAATATAAGAATATAGAATAAATGGTAAAGTAAAAAGGAAAAAATATGATAATAGTAATAGAAAGTATAGTTCTATGTGCATTATTTACACTTATGGTGTTTATAATGTCACGAAAACCAATAAACACTTTATATAATTATCCACCAAAGATTCAAGAAAGAGTAAAGAGTCTAGATGAATACAAAGACAAAGTACCTGAGACCAAGAATATAGTTGCTGCTAAACTAATTGCATCAATTTTGTTTTTAGTAATAATTGCTTTGATACTAAGATTTATAAATGGATATACTACTTTTTTAGAAAGCTTTAAGTATGGATTTTTGCTATGGACAATAGTAAACCTATATGATGCCATAGTTTTAGACATTATATGGTTTTGTCATGATCCACATTTTGTGTTTAAAGGAACAGAAGATATGAAAGATGAATATCATAATTATTGGTTTCATATCAAAGGTTTCTTTATAGGAGAATTCTTAGCACTAATAATTTGTAGCTTAGCTGCATTAATGGTGCAATTTGTATTATAAAATATTAAAAATATGAGGAGAATATATGATAGGAATAGCGATTGCTGCTAAAAATGAATGGAAAGCAATATTAGAAAAATATAATATTGAAAACCCAGAAGAGTTTCCACTAGGAGAATTTTTTAAAACAAAATTACTTGGAGAAGAAGTAATCTTTTTTAAATGTGGAGCTAGAAAAATGCAATGCTCAGCATCAACTCAATATATGATAGATCATTATAACTTAAGTAAAATTGTAGTAGTAGGAACTTGTGCAGGAATAGATGATACTTATAAAACCTTTGACATTTTCTTTCCAAATAAGTTTGTTCAATATGATTGTACTGTTAAAGAATCAGAGCCATTAATAAAAGATTCATATACAGTAGAAATAGATATTGATTCTTTAAATGGCTTAAATAGTATTAATACAGGAACTTTAGCAACAGCAGATAAGCCTGTTGTAATGTGGCAAGATTATAAAGATTTAAAAGATAATAAGGTTACCATAGCTGATATGGAAGCTGCAGCAATAGTATATATATGTAAAGAAAATGGAGTAGAATGCGTGGTTATAAAAGGAATCTCAGATTTCCCAATAGATGAAAGTACTTCATCTTTGCAAGATTCATATAATGATCAATTTGATATATATATGAAAAATACTCCAATCGTATTGAATAATATTATTGATAACTATTTAGAACTTGCAATTAAAAATAGTTTTAGATATAAGCAATAAAATAATAAAATAAAAAATAAAAAATAATAAAATAAAAAATAATAAAATAATAAAGGCTTGAGAAAAATCTCAAGCCTTTTGTGATATAATAGCTCTATGGAATATAGATACAATTATTTAAATAATTTTTTAAAAGAAAAGTTTGGTGAGCGTACTCTTAAGATATGTATTGAGGGAGGATTTACCTGTCCTAATCGTGATGGCAAGAAAGGAATAGGAGGATGCATCTTTTGCTCATCTAAAGGAAGTGGAGACCATTTAAAATGTAAAGACATCACAGAGCAAGTAGAAGACTATCTAAAATCAGAAAGATCTAAAAGAGCAAATAGATATATTGCATATTTTCAAAGTTTTACAAATACTTATGGTACAATTGAAGAACTAAAAAATAAATATGATGCAGCCTTAATAGACGATAGAATAGTTGCCTTAGATATAGCGACAAGACCTGATGAAATCACAGATGAAGTAGTAGCATTACTAAAAACATATACTTCTAAATATTATGTATGGGTAGAGTTAGGACTTCAAACAAGTAATGAAAATACAGGAAAAGTTATCAACAGATGTTACACAAATGTGGATTTTGCAAATGCTGTAAATAAACTTAAAGCAAATGGTATTGATGTCGTAACACATATTATGGTAGGACTTCCAGGAGAGACTCATGAAGATATAGTAAATACTGTAGATTTTATTAATTCTCAAAAAATAGATGGAATAAAGATACATTCAACATATGTACTAGAAAATACTAAACTAGAAGAATTATATAAAAGCGGAGAATATAAGACGCTTGAATTTGAAGAATACATGGATGAACTAATTTATATAATTACTCATTTAAGAAAAGATATTGTAATCCATAGGTTTTCGGGAGATCCACCAAAAGATCTATTAAGCGCACCACTATGGATGAATCATAAAAAGTGGATAATGAATGGTCTTAATAATAGAATGGCTAAAGAAAACTTAGAACAAGGCATGTATTATAAGATTAAGTAGTTGAATTAACGTTAATAAGATTATATAATTACATCAAATTTAAATTGGAGAAAAACAATGATTGGATATGTAAATGGAGAGCTTACAGTAAAAGCTCAAAATTATGTTATAGTAGATGTTTCTGGAATTGGATATAAGATATTTATGACAGAGACAGAAATAGAAAAATTAGAGATAGGACAAGCAGTTAAAGTTTTTACATACATGAGAGTTATGGAAGATGATATTTCTTTATATGGATTTTTATCAAATGATGAACTTATGATGTTTGAACTTTTGATAAGTGTAGGAGGAATAGGAGCTAAAACAGCTACAGCTATTCTTTCAAAAATATCACCATCAAGATTTGCTTTAGCAGTAATAAGTGGAGATGTAAATGCTTTAAAGAAGTTACCAGGAATAGGTCCTAAATCTGCAGCAAGAATA
>DGSM01000040.1:0-1112 GCA_002393975.1 Clostridiales bacterium UBA4362 | reverse complement strand
CAGCCAACATATACTGCAGCTGTCCAAGATGCTATAGATGCACTTCAAGTATTAGGATATAATAGAAAATCTATTGAAAAAGCTTTTGAACAAGAAGATTTAAAAGATATGAGCACAGAAGATATTATCAAGAAAGGATTAGAACTTCTATAGGAGGAAGATATGGCAGATTTTAATCAACCTTTAGCATATCGTATGAGGCCTAAAACTTTAGATGAGTATGTGGGCCAAGGTCATATTTTAGCTAAAGATAAGATTTTATATAGGTCAATTAAAGCAGATAGAATTTCTTCAATTATTTTATGGGGCCCTCCAGGATGTGGTAAGACAAGTTTAGCCAGAGTAATCGCTAATACTACTAAATATAAGTTTATGAGAATTAATGCGGTTACTGCAGGTGTTGCAGATATAAAGAGTGCTATTCAAGAAGCAGAAAACTTACTTATGAATCCAAGTGGTAAATGTATTTTATTTATTGATGAGATTCATAGATTTAATAAGCTTCAACAAGATGCACTTTTACCATATGTTGAAAAAGGTACAGTTATTTTAATTGGTGCTACTACTGAAAATCCATATTTTGAAGTAAACAAGGCTTTGATTTCAAGAAGTATGGTATTTAGATTAGTAGAGCTAACTGCAGATGATATTGATGTGTTATTACATAGAGCTTTAGAATCTACAGATGGACTAGCAGATTTTCCAGTTGAGATTAGTGATGAAACAATTTATAAAATTGCAGAATCTTCAAATGGAGATGTAAGAACTGCTTATAATGCTTTAGAGGTTGCAGTTTTGACTACTGATAAATCAGAAGATGGCAAGATTCATATAACAGATGAGATTGCTAAAGAATGTGTACAAGTAAGAAAAGCAATCTTTGATAAGAATGGTGATTCTCATTATGACAATATTTCAGCATTTATCAAATCTATGAGAGGATCTGATCCAGATGCAGTTTCTTTATATTTAGCTAGGATGTTAAATGCAGGAGAAGATCCAATGTTTATTGCAAGAAGAATTTGTATTTGTGCATCAGAAGATGTAGGACTTGCAAATCCTAATGCATTAGTAGTAGCAAATGCTGCTATGCAAGCAGTTCATCTAATTGG
>DGSM01000065.1 GCA_002393975.1 Clostridiales bacterium UBA4362 | reverse complement strand
GCAAGAAGTAAAGATAAATTAGAAAGTCTAAAGAAAGAAATTGAAGATGAATTTGAAACGAAGGCATATGTAATGTCACATGATGTAAGTAGTGAAGAAGAATGCCATAAATTATATGAGGATGTAAAAAAGAAATTTGGAACTATACAAGTTTTAATAAATAATGCTGGATTTGGTCTATGTGGAAGCTTTGTACAAACAGATTTAGATACAGAGTTAAATATGATTAAAACTAATATTACAGGACTTCATATTTTAACTAAACTATTTTTGAAAGATATGGTTGAAGTAAATGAAGGACATATATTAAATGTTGCTTCTATTGCTGGATTTATGCCAGGACCTTTAATGACAACATACTACTCAACAAAGGCTTACGTTGTAAGATTTACTCAAGCTATAAGACAAGAATTGTTTATGAAACATTCTAAGGTGAAAATTACAGCTCTTTGTCCAGGACCAGTAAAAACCAACTTTAATAAAGTTGCAGAAGTAAACTTTGGACCACTTGGTCAAAGCAGCACATGGATTGCAAAAGTAGGAATAAATGCTATGTTTCATAATAGAATATTAGTGTTCGGAAGTTTCTTTGTATGGCTTGCTAGATTTTTTGCAAAAATACTACCTGATCAATTAATGGCATTTTTTACCTATTTTGTACAGCAGCCAAAAGTGGATAAAAAATAAAAAACGTCTAGTATTGATTTTAAAAAATCCTTAATATATAATTTATATGATTATGGTTAAATGACTTATAATCTATAAATTATATATTTTTTTGTTTCTAACAACTTTAGAAATACATATAAATAAAGGAGCAAAGCGACTTTGGGTAGAAGAAAAAAGAAAGATGAAAAAAATCTAGGCATAACAGTGTTGGTATTAATATTAATATCAATTGTTTTGGCTGTTTTAATATATACAAAATCAGGCTATATTGGTAAAAATCTTAGTCCTGCTTTAGGAGGAATATTTGGATATATAAAATATTTTATTCCAGTATTCTTGTTTTTAGGAGCAGTAAATACTCTAAGAGAAAAAGACTATCTTAATTATAGAAAAAAGATAGGAATGATAATCATTATCATGGTTTTCATCGATATAGTGCTAGCAACTTCACAAATTTCAAGTGGAAATATAGATAGAGCAGTTCCTTTAGGTGATTCACTATCAAAGGCATTTGATCTTGGAACAAAAGATATGGGCGGAGGAGTGCTAGGCACTTTATTTGCTGTGCCTTTAGTAAAACTATTTGGAAGTGTTGCGACTGTGATAATATCAGTAGGATTATCTTTAGTTTTACTTGTTTATGTACTTGGATTACACCCAGTAGATATTATACAAGGCTATTTTGAGAGAAATGAACGCATGAAGGAAGAAGCTGAAAAGAATGAACAAAAAATAGCTGCTAAAGAAACTGCAAGAGAAAGAAAAGAAAGAGAAAAAGAAGAGAAGAGACTTGCTAAGCTTGCTGAAAAAGAAAAGAAAACAGCAGAATTAGATGACCAAATAACTATTAACATCAAACAACCTGATTCTTCAAAAACAGCAGGAGTTGAAGTTCCTGATTTTAATGAAAATGACACTAAGAGAAGCAAGCTGTTAGATTTATTTAAGAAAAATAGAGAAGCAGAAGATGTAGAGGAACCAGAAGAAAAGCAAAAACAACAAGAAACTCCTGTAGAAGATAACTTTAAAGAACAAGAGATTGAAAAAGAAGAAAAGACAAAACAAGTACTTGAACTTGAACATACTGCACTAGTTGCACAAGAAGAGAATTATGAATTCCCACCTATTTCTCTTTTAGGACAAGTTGATGTTAAAACTGGAAATAGTAGAAAGAAACTATTAGAAACAGCTGAAAAATTAAGAAAGACACTTTCAAGTTTTGGCGTTAGTGCTAAAGTTGAAAATGTTTCTGTTGGACCTGCTATTACAAGATATGAATTATCACCTGCACAAGGTGTTAGAGTTTCAAAAATAGCAAACTTAAGTGATGATATTGCATTGAGTTTGGAAGCAGAAAGCATAAGAATTGAAGCTCCTATTCCAGGAAAACATACAGTCGGAATAGAGATTCCTAATAAAACAAAATCTACTGTACCACTTAGAGATATTCTTGAGTCTGATAAATTTGTTGAAGCAAAATCAAAAGTAGCATTTGGTTTAGGAAAAGATGTTGCAGGAGATATAGTTGTAACAGATATAGCAAAAATGCCTCACTTACTTATTGCTGGACAAACTGGTTCTGGTAAATCAGTATGTATAAATACTTTAATTGCAAGTATTTTATATAAAGCAAAACCTAGTGAAGTTAAACTATTAATGATTGACCCTAAGGTAGTTGAGTTATCAGTTTATAATGGAATACCACATTTACTTATTCCAGTTGTAACAGATCCTAAAAAAGCATCTGGAGCTCTTCAATGGGCAGTTCAAGAGATGGTTGCTAGATATGATAAGTTTGCTAAGGCTAAAGTTCGTGATATCAAAGGATATAATGAAAAAGCTGAAGAAAATGGCGAGAATAAACTTCCACAAATAGTAATAATCATAGACGAGCTTGCAGACTTAATGATGGTTGCAGCAAAAGACGTTCAAGATTCTATTTGTAGATTAGCTCAACTTGCAAGAGCTGCTGGAATGAACTTAGTTATTGCTACACAAAGACCATCAGTTGATGTAATTACAGGTATAATTAAAGCAAATATCCCTTCTAGAATTGCATTCTCTGTTTCATCATTCGTAGATTCAAAAACAATATTAGATATTGGTGGAGCTGAAAAATTACTTGGTAAAGGTGATATGTTATTCTATCCAACAGGAGAAAGCAAACCTGCAAGAATTCAAGGTGCATTTATTTCAGATAAAGAAGTCGAAAACATTGTTAAATTTGTGAAGAAAGATGAAACACAAATTTATGATGAAAAGATTATGGAAGAAATAGAGAATTCTCAAAAAGAACAAGGAAAAGATGGAAAAGGTGATCCAGGAGCAGGTGATGATGACGAAACAGATCCATTATTAAATGAAGCTATTGAAATGGTAATTGATTCTGGAACAGCATCAACATCTTATATTCAAAGAAGATTTAAAGTTGGATACGCAAGAGCTGGAAGAATCATAGATCAAATGGAAGAGCGTGGAGTAATTTCAGGATATGCTGGAAGTAAGCCAAGAGAGGTTCTAATATCAAAAGAAAGATGGGCAGAACTAAAGATGGCTCCAACTAGTGGAAAACCATCAGCTAGCTCAAACGTTGAAGATGATAGTGAAGATACTATAGATATAAGTTCTATTTAACATTAAGATAAAGGGGGTTATACTCTTTGAGAAAAAAGGTCGTAAATAATACTGATTATAAAGAAGTTTTAGCAGATATTATTGAACTTAAAGGATTCAGTGAAGAAGCTGAGAACCTTTTGTTAAACATGCTTTATAAAATAGACGAAAATTATGATAACTATGCTAGAGTAAAAAGAGAAGTACCTTCAAAAGATGATTTTATTCAAAAGATTATTTATAACATTAGAAACAATGTAAAAAATGTTAATTTTGTAAGACCACATACACAAAACATGACTATTTATAGAAATAATTTGCTAAAAGTTGAACAAAAAGCACCAGAACATACAGGTGAAAATTCTGATGCAACTGTAAATAGATTAAAGAAATCAAACACAAAAACATATGATTTAGAATGTTTAACAAGTGAGAAATCTGCTTTATATGAGATTTCAAAAATAGGCTCACTTCCAATTAATTCTAAATTACCAAATAAGGAAAAAGCTGTTCTTACAGTTATCACTTTAGGAAGATGTATTTCTGATGCAGAGTTAGTAAGAGATTTTACTGGATGGGCATGGGCTAGAGATTCTTTGGAAATCGAGAGTCAACAATGCAATATTATTTATACATTACTTATATTCTTATTAGGGGAAAAGTTTGTAAATTCAGTAACAGATGTAAATCAAATAAAAGATGTTGTTTCAAAAGAGTTTTATGATTTACTTGAAAAAGCATGTAATGAGTTTTATACAGCAACTAATCCTGGAATGATAGATAATTATCTTTCAAAAATAGAATCACTTCGTAATGAAATGAATGACATGAAAGAACAAGTGAAAAATCAAGAAGAAATAGTTAGACAGAAAAAAGCTTGTTATAAAGAATTAAAAAATATTGATATAGCACTTAATGATACAAACGAACTAAGAGTTGACTTTATTGCAACAAACAATTCTTTACCAAAAGGTAAGAAATTTTATAGTATTAGTGACTATGTAGACTTTATAGAAAATAAGAAAAAGACTTTACTTAGAGATGTTAATAGATTAAACAAATTACAAGATCCTACAGAGTTTATGAAGATGCAAGATGATCTTTTAATGAAAATAAAATTCTATGAAGAGAAAACTACTATTCCAGAACTAGCAAAAGTATTTACAGAATTATATGAGCAAAGAGTTACTAAAGCTAGAACAAGAAAAGATATTTTAGACATTATATATGAGATAAGATATTTAAACTTCCTTCCTTGTTGTAAATTTAAATTAAAGACTATAGCTAGAAAAGCAATTGCAAAAGGAATAAAGATGGGAGTAATTAATCCAGTATCTAATGTTGATGAATTGGATTATAGAATACTACGTGGTATTTTCGAAACCGAAAATTCAAATCTTGAATCATTATCTATTGAGGTAAATAAAGACTTTAATAGCCTTCAAATTCAAATGTTTGATGGCGAAGTACATGATAAAACTTATTATGCAGATACTCCAAGAGATTCAGAGATAGAAGTTAGAAAGGTTAAGAAATACAAGATTTTTGCCTAGATTCAAAAGATAAAAGAAAGGGTTACAAATGAACATTACTTTTTTAGGAGCTACTAGACAAGTTACAGGTTCCAACTATTTAGTAGAAGCAGCAGGAAAGAAATTTTTAGTAGATTGTGGTCTTCATCAAGGCTCTATGGAAGAAGAGCTTCTTAATGATAGACCTTTTGATTATGATCCTAGTGAAATTGATTTCATGCTTTTAACACATGCACATATTGATCATTCAGGAAGAATACCTAAATTGTATAAAGATGGTTTTAAAGGACCTCTATATGCAACTGAAGCAACATGTGAATTATGTTCAATAATGCTACCAGATAGTGGACATATACAAGAAACTGAAAATGAAATAAGAAATAAGAAGAGAAAACGTGCAGGCAAGAAAGAATTATTAGAACCATTATATACAGCTGAAGATGCTGAAAAATGTATGGAAATCTTTAAGCCTGTAAAATATGATAAAACTTATGAAGTTGCTCCAAATATTCAAGTTAGATTTGTTGATGCTGGACATATGCTAGGATCAAGTATGATCGAAGTTTGGGTAAAAGAAGAAGGAAAAGCTAAACAAAAAATAGTATTTACAGGGGATATTGGAAATAGTGATATTCCATTACTAAATAGTCCAACCATGATATCGAGTGCAGATTATTTAATAATGGAATCTACATATGGTAATAGATTACATATAAAAAATGATCAAAAAGCTGAGTTATTTCTAAAAGTTGTTTCAGAAACAATAGACAATGGTGGAACTGTTGTTATACCATCATTTGCTGTTGGTAGAACACAAGAAATTCTTTATGAAATAAATAAATTAAAAGAAAGACATTTAGATGATAAAGAATTCCAAAAAGAATATGAAACTTTGATGAAAGTTCCAGTATATGTAGATAGTCCTCTTGCAGTTTCTGCAACGGAAATATTCATGAACAATATGGATTTGTTTTCACCAGAAATACAAAAATTTATAAAAAAAGGCGATAATCCATTAGAGTTTCCAGGACTTAAATTTACAAGAACTGTGGATGAGTCTAAAGCATTAAACGAATCTGATGAACCATGTATAATTATTAGCGCAAGTGGTATGTGTGATGTTGGTAGAATAAAACATCATTTGAAACATAATATATGGAATTCAAAAAGTACTATACTTTTTGTTGGATATCAAGCACCAGGAACACTAGGAAACAGAATTGTAAATGGAGCTAAAGAAGTTAAAATCTTAGGCGAAGAATTTGCAGTTAAAGCAAGAGTTGAATATATAGAAGGCTTTTCAGGACATGCAGATCAAGAAGGATTATTAAATTATGTTTTAAACTTTTCAAAAGGTCCTAAACACATATTCTTGGTACATGGTGAACCAGAATCACAAGATACTTTAAAGGCTAAAATTCAAGAAGCTACACCATATGATGTTATTACACCACACTATGGTGAAGAATTTGAATTAGGCAAAGATCTTGTTATGACTAAGAAATATAAAGATCCAGCTGAAGCTCATATAAATAGATTTGATTTAATTGAGAAGATGGAAATTCTTCAAGAAGAATTAGAAGCTATGACACATGTTTTGAAGGAGGATATCAGACTTCAAACAGGTTCAGATGCACAAATGACAAAGCTCAACAACAAAGTAAACGATCTTAGAAAACAGATTGTTGACATTATGAACAAGGGAGAGAAAGAAAACTAATGCTAAATAAAAAGTATTATAATGATGCTTTTATCGGAAATAAGAATATAACAGCTAGTTTTAGTAAATATGGTGAGTTATTAAGACTTTATTATCCAAAGCCTGATTATAGACAGTTTTTGGATTATTTCCATACGGGAATAAAAGTTAATGACTCAGACCTTATTTACCTTCATTATGATGTGAACAATACATATAAACAATATTATACTGAAAACACAAATATTCTTAATACACAAATAGAGAATTCATATTTTAAATTAAGAATAAAACAAATAGATTTTGTATTAATTGATCAAGATGTTGTAGCAAAAAAATATATTTTTATAAATGATAATGATAAAGATTTGAACTTAAACTTTTTAGTTCATTCATCAGTAATATCTACTCAAAATAATATGTCATCAGGAATGATTCTAGATAATTCATTAGTTCAATATTCTCATAATAGTATTTTTATTATTACTTCAAATCAAGACTTGTTAAGTCATCAAGTAAATAATTCAAATCAAAGTATAAATTCTGGAGTTATTTATGATAAAGATTATGTAGGAATGTCCCATGATTCTTCAATTAGTTATGACCTTGGGACACTGAAACCAGGACAAACAAAAGAATTTAACCTTTACTTATATATGAATTATGAAAACGTTGATGTAAGTAAAGCTGAAGAAGTAATAAATTCATTAAAGAAAATAGATTGTAATGAAGCTTTATTTGAAGCGGAAGACTATTGGAAGGACTTCTTAAAATCACATGATACTTTAAAAATTGAATTAGATGGTACAGAAAGAACTAGTAGAATAATTGACATTTATAAAAGAACTATTCTATTTTTACCATTATTATTAGAAGAAAGTACAGGAGGAGTAGCTGCCACATTAGAAGTTGATGAAAAAACAGACACTTGTGGTAGATATTCATATTGCTGGCCTAGAGATGCAGTGTTTATATACAATTACATGGATCATTTAGACTTTGAAGATGAAATAGAATTATTCTATGGTAAGTTTTTAAAAGAGACTCAAACCAAAAGTGGTTTATGGGAACAAAGATATTATACAGATGGAAAACTTGCACCTTGTTGGGGATATCAAGTAGATGAAACTGCATTAGTTGTTTGGGGTGCATGGCAACATTATAAAAATGAAGAGAAAAGAACTGGAAAAAGAATTGCAAAGTTTATTCAAGATAATTTAGATATGCTAGAAAAAGCAACTAAATTCTTAGAAAAATACATTTGCTATCTTTTACAAGACAATGACCTTTTAGATACTGTAATTAAAGAATTTGAAACCAAGTATGATTTCAAAGATGTTGATGAAAGGTATAAACACAAGAGCTATGATCTTTGGGAAGAAAACGAAGGTGTTCATTTATTCTCTCTATCTGCAATTTATGCAGCTTTTGAATCAATGATTCAAATATATAAAATGCTAATAAGAGAAAATAAAGTTTATTCTAGTAAGAAGCAAGAATACGATGAGCTTATTCAAAGATATGTAGAATATAAAAAAAGAATTAAACAATATATACTTGAAAACTTAGTGGATAAACAAAGACAAGTATTGGTTAGAAATGACAATGATAGAAAATGCGACATTAGCATAATTGGAGCTTGTGTTCCATTTAAGGTTTTCGAACCAACAGATGATATAATGAAAAACACAGTTGATTATATTAATTATACTTTGAGAACTTTCTCAAGTGGATATTTAAGATATCAAGATGATCACTATGTTGGAGGAGAATATCCATGGATTATTTCAACTTGTTGGATGGGTATGTATTATAACATGATAGGTGATAAAAAACGTTATGAAGAATGCCTTAAATTTGTTATTAATTCAGAGACAAATTTAGGACTACTACCAGAGCAATGCAGTAATGATTTTTCAGAAAGATGGGTTATAGGCCTTGCTTGGTCACATGTAATGTTTTTAGGAATGCTTATTGATTCAAATTAATATATCGCGAGGAAGTAAAATTATGAGAAACTTTCATAAAAGAGTTTCATATCTTACTTTAATTATTTTACTAGTAATTGCAATAACTTCTTGCATTATTTCATCAATTTTGTATTATGCAAGTTCGTATAACGAAAAAAATAAAGTATATACAACTGCAACAATTTCAAAGATAGATGAAGTAAAAGATGAGAATACTACAGAAATTACGCATTTAACCTATGTAAAATATACAATTGGTAAGAAGACATATGAGGCCAAGATTAACTACTATGACCAAACATATAAAGTTGGACAAGAAATAAAAATATATTATTACAAAGATGATCATACTAAAGCTGGAACTGAAGAAGGTGAACACATTAGTATTGCATCTTTTGTAGCATCCATAATATTTTTAGTAATAACAATAATAGCTATTATAGTAAAGCATAAAGGAATAAAAAAAGATAAAGAAAGAGAATTTTCAATATCTAAAGAAAACTTTATGACAATTCATGCTAGATATGTTGAAACACTAATAAATTCTGATGTAACGGTGTTCGGAAGCCATCCTTATAATATAATTTGTGAATGGAGAAACCCTGTTGACAAAAAGAAATATAGATTTGTAAGTGAAGATTTATGGAAAAGTCCTCAAAGAAAGATTCTTGAAAAAAGTATTACTACTTTTGAGGTTAATTTAGATAAAACAAATGCTGAAAATTATACAATGATTATTCCAGATATATTAAAATAAGATTTACAAAAGAAGAATTAACAGATATTATAAATAATATCTGTTAATTTTGTTTAATTTAGGGACAAGAAAGGAATGCTATGGCAAAGTCAAAAACAATTTTTGTATGTAGTGAATGTGGATATGAATCTAGTAAATGGTTGGGAAAATGTCCTTCATGTGGAGCGTGGAATTCATTTTATGAAGAACAAGAAATCACAACATCTTCAAAAAGCAAAACTAAATCAGATACAAAACCACAAGCATTAAATACTTTTGAAGGTAAAGATGCTATAAGAACTGATACTGGTTTTGAGGAAATAAATAGAACACTAGGAGGTGGACTTGTAAAAGGCTCGCTAATATTATTAGGAGGAGAACCTGGTATTGGAAAGTCAACCTTGGTACTTCAACTATGTAACAATATGGCTAAGGATGGAAAAATATTATATGTATCTGGAGAAGAATCAGCAGAGCAAGTAAAGCTACGTGCAGATAGACTAGATATAGATAATGATAATATTATGTTTTATGGAGAAACAGATATAAATGCAATAGAAGAAAATATACTAAATATGAAACCATTATTAGTAGTAGTGGACTCAATTCAAACTATGTTTGCACCTGAAATATCATCTGCTCCAGGAACAGTATCACAAGTAAGAGAAATAACAGCAAGACTAATGAGATGTTGCAAACAAAATGGAATAACTACTATTATAATTGGACATGTTACTAAAGATGGAAATATTGCAGGACCAAGAGTTTTAGAGCATATGGTAGATACAGTATTATATCTAGAGGGTGAAAGATATTTTTCTTATAGAATATTAAGAGCTGCTAAAAATAGATTTGGTTCAACTAATGAAGTTGGAATGTTTGAAATGGCAAGTGAAGGAATGCTTGAGGTTAAAGATCCTTCAGATGTACTTTTATCTTCTGAAAGTTCAGAGAAGTTTCCAGGAGCATGTATTACGGCTACAATAGAAGGAACAAGAGCTCTTCTTATTGAACTTCAAGCATTAACAACTACTTCTGTATATGGAATGCCTAAAAGAGCGGCAACAGGAATAGATTTTAACAGGCTAACGATGCTAATTGCAGTTCTTGAAAAAAGAGGTCATTTATCACTTGGCTCACAAGATGTATACTTAAATGTTGCAAGTGGTATGAAAATAGGAGAGCCTGCAGCAGATTTAGCAATAGCCTTAGTAGTTGCTTCTTGCTATAAAGATACCTATATTCCTAAAGACACGGCAGTGGTAGGAGAATTAGGATTAACGGGAGAAGTTAGAAGCGTAAATTTAATTGATAAAAGATTAAATGAAATGGAAAGACTTGGAATTAAGAAGGCTATAATTCCACAAAATAATAAAAAACTATTGAAAAAATCCTATGATTTAGATATAATAGGCGTTAGGAATATTAATGAGGCTTTAAAGGCAATAGGCATCAAGTAAGAAAGCATTTTTTAGAAAGGATACTTAAATAGAAATGGCAAACAAAAATAACAATAAGAAAACTGAAAAGAAGAAAGAAGAATCTAAAAAAGAAGTAAAAGAAGTTAAAGAAGAAGTAAAAAAGAACGATTCAAAGAAGAATGATACAAAGAAAAACACTTCTAAAAAAGCTGATTCTAATAAAAATAAAAAGGATGCTAAAAAAGAGATAGTTAAAGAGGAATCTACTTCAAAGAAAGATAAAGAAAAAGAAAAAGTAAAAGATGAATTAAAAGTTGAAGTTGAAGAAAAAGTAGAAGAATCTAAAAAAGATAAAAAATCAGACAAAAAAGCAGAAAAAAAGGCGGAGAAAAAAGCTGAAAAAGTTGCTAAAAAAGAAGAAAAAGAAAAAAGAAAAGCAGCTTTAGAAAATAATAAATATGCAATTCAGACTAAACAAAAAGTATCTTTAATAGTAACTGCAATAGTTATTGTTTTAGTTCTAGGATTAATTGCTTACGTTACAAACACTATAATAAAGAAAGTAAATTATACTACTCAAAATCCAGTTGCTACTATTGAAGTAGAAAACTATGGAACAATAAAAGTAGAATTATTACCTGAATATGCACCTAATACTGTAACAAACTTTATTGCTTTATCAAATAATGAATTCTATGATGGATTAACTTTCCATAGAACAATTCCTGACTTCATGATTCAAGGTGGAGATCCAAATGGAGATGGTTCTGGAAATGCAACATTAGGAGATCTAAAGAGCGAAGAAGAAAAGAATGCAGAGAACAATACTGATGCTAATAATACATCAGCAGAAGATGATACAGCAGAGTATTCAATTGAAGGTGAATTTGCAATGAATGGCTATGATAAGAACACTTTAAAATGCAAAAGAGGTGTAATTGCAATGGCTAGATCAGACTATAGTAGTCTTGGTACAACAGTTGCAAAAGAAGGTTATAATTCAGCATCTTGCCAATTCTTTATTGTAACAAGTGAAGAACATGAAAGCTCACTAGATGGACAATATGCAGGTTTTGGTAAAGTAATCGAAGGAATGGATGTTGTAGATAAAATAGCTAATGTTGAAGTTCAAACAAGAGAGAGTGGAGACAATACTTTAAAACAAGATATGCCAATAGATCCACCAGTTATTACTTCAATAAGAGTTGATACACATGGAGTTGATTACGGAAAACCAAAGACACAAGAACCATTTGATTATTATTCATACATGATGAGACAATATTATGGTGGTGCAGGGTTACAATAATAAAAATAAGTTATTTTTTAATTAATAAAGATAATTATTAATTAGTATTTTTACTAAAAAGAGTCTGAATAAAACAGACTCTTTTTTGAATTATTATACAATTTAAAATATATAAAAAATATGAAAAAGACTATATTAAAAAATATTAAAAAGGCTAGCAAAGAGGCCTAGAAAATCTACTTATAAGGTTTACAAATATTGGATTATAAGATATAATATCTTTGCGAAATTTTATTTTGAAAGGGATTAAAATTATGGCAAATAAGAATGAACAAAACAATAATGAAGAGCCAATTGAAGAACTTGACATGAATCATTTAATGCAAGTTAGAAGAGAGAAATTAGATAAGTTAAGAGAAGCGGGAAATGATCCTTTTAAAATAACTAAATTTAATAGAACTCATACAACAAAACAAATTAAAGACAATTATGAAGAATTAGAGAATAAAGATGTTACAATAGCTGGAAGAATTATGTCTAAAAGAATAATGGGTAAAGCTTCTTTTTGCCATATTCAAGATTCAGAAGGACAAATTCAATCATATGTTAGTATCAATGATTTAGGTGAAGATAATTATAAATTATTTAAGGAATTAGACATTGGTGACATTATAGGTCTAACAGGATTCGTATTTAAAACAAGAACAGAAGAGATTTCTGTTCATGCTAAAGAAATAAAATTATTAACAAAATCTTTAAGACCATTACCAGAAAAATTCCATGGATTAAAAGACACTGATTTAAGATATAGACAAAGATATGTTGATTTAATAGTAAATCCAGAAGTTAAAGAAACTTTCTTAAAGAGAAGCTTGATTATTAGTGAACTAAGAAAAATTCTAGAAGAAAAAGGATACCTTGAAGTTGAAACTCCAATTCTTCTTAACTTAATTACTGGTGATAGTGCAAGACCATTTGTTACACATCATAATACATTAGACATGGATATGTATATGAGAGTTGCTCCAGAATTAAACTTAAAAAGGTTAATTGTTGGAGGTTATGATAAAGTATTTGAAATATGCAAAAATTTCAGAAATGAAGGAATGGATATTAAGCATAATCCAGAATTTACCAATATGGAATTATATAGTGCATATGAAGACTATCATGATATGATGGATATTACCGAAGAAATAATTACTCGTCTTGCTGAAAAAGTATGTGGAACATTAAAGATTACATATCAAGGAACAGAAATAGATTTAACTCCAGCATGGGATAGAGTTACAATGATTGATTCTATTAAAGATAGAACAGGAGTTGACTTCAATAAAGTTGAGACAGATGAGGAAGCGCAAAAACTTGCTGAAG
>DGSM01000091.1 GCA_002393975.1 Clostridiales bacterium UBA4362 | reverse complement strand
TACAAAGAAAGATGATTGAAGAACTTAAAGATAATACATATATGGTTGCTCAATCAGGAGTTATGGACTTAGAAATTGAGCCAGACAAGATTGAACTAAGAGGACAACAAGCAACTAGTGGACCACAATCAAGTGATCCTAACACACCTGTTTATTTAGTAGATGATGTTGACTTAGGCTTAGTTGAAAGACCAGAAGCTGGACTTAAGATTAAGAAAGAAGTTGCAAGATTCCAAGTAGTTCTTGCTAACGGAGAAACATTATTCGATACAGACAAGAGTGTAAACAATGTGTTCTTTGCAAAACATGTTGGACATATAACTGGATATGAAAGCTTTAGAATGAAGAAACCTCAAATTGGTGATAATACAAAGAATACACCAAGAGTTATCCAAGTATATATGGATGATGAGATCATGACTGGATCTAAAGTTTCTATTACTTATAAGTATACAGTAACAAATGTTGGTGAAGTTGATTATACTTCTAAGACATTCTACTACACAGGTAAGAAAGCTGGATCAGATGAAATTGTTAAGACAAATGCTACAAAGGTTGCAGATTACTTATCAAATTATCTAAAATATCAAAGCACTTATCAAGAAAATCCAACAGATTGGGTTGTAACAGGAGTTGATAAATTAATTCCATCAACATCAGAAAGTGGTACTGATGACGGAAAGATAGGTGAAGACCTATTAAATAGAACATACTACAAAGATGCTATTACATATAATACAATATTAACAACTGATAAACTTGGAAAAGAACTATTACCTGAAGTTGAAGACAAGAATAATTCAACTACATCAATTAACTTGATGGCAGGAACAACAATTAGTGGTAATGGAACAGTTGACGGATTGTTATATAACAACTTAGGAGAAATCGTTTCTGTTAGAAATACAGTTGGTAGAAGAATGCAATATTCTAGAGTAGGTAACCAACCAATTGCTAACCAAAACTACGGGGATGATACAGATAAGAAATACAATACAGCATTTGATTTAGTTACTCCTACAGAAATTGATGCAGACTCTGCACAATTAGTAAGAATATTACCTCCTACTGGTGAAAACAGACAATATGCACCAATTATAATTGCTGCAGTTGGAGTAGTAATGATTCTAGGAATCGCTATAGTAGTTATTAGAAAGAAAGTTCTTAATTCTAATGCTAAATAATATCACATAAAGAGATAGCCTCGGCTATCTCTTTTTATATGTTTAAATTGGCTTGAAAATATTGATAAATGGACATCTTTATGATAAAATCACCATGTAACTTGTAAGTTAGTTTATAATTTTGGGGTATATTATGAATCAAAATATTTCTAAAGAAAGTTACACTAAAGACAAGAAAAAAGGACAGACAGATAATAGATTTTCAAGTCTGTTTTCAATTAGAAATATTATAATATATATATTAACATTGCTCATTTCTATGGCAGGTGGTAGCAACGATTTGAATTTTCTAATCATACCATTAGGATTTTCAATGGGAGTCGCTGCTATTAGCTATGAAATTCCGAGCCTTATTGTTATTTTGTGTAGTTTAGTGGGAGCTACAATAAAATATGGATTTGGTGCATTAGGAATAAATAGTGTTGCATATTTAATATTATTTTTACTTTTAATAATTTTTAGACCTAGGAGAAATGATACTACTAACGAAAAACTTAGACTTGGTAGATTTGAATTAATATGTATATTTATAGTTTATTTTATATTTAGAAAGATTAGTTGGCCAACTATATTTGAGGCTGCAACTATTTCTTTATTAGGATATTCATTCTATAAATTGTTTGTAAATGCTTTTGATTTCTTCAATTCTTTCACTATTAATCAAGCTTTAACAAATGAAGAGGTAGTAGCTGCAGCAGCCACGATAACAATTGCAATTTCAACTATAAGTACATATGGCTTTGGAGCATTCTATTTAAGCAACTTTTTATGCATATCACTAATTTTATTTATAGGTTGGAGATATGGTTACTTTTCAGGAATGTTAAGTGGTTTGATTTCAGGTGTTATTATTTCTATGTTTGCCAATATTAGCATATATTTATGTTTGATATATGCATTAACAGGACTAGTAATAGGAATTTATAAGAAGATTAATTTTGAAACTGTTCCTGATTGGGCAAAACCTACAAAGATGCTTCCTGTTTCAAGTGGAGAAATAGAAGAGGGAACTGAAGAATATCTTCAAACATTTGGAATAAATGTTGAAGAAATAAAAAATAAAACTCTAGATAGGAAAGATCCTAGCTATCAGAAAAAAATAAACATATATAAGAAAAAATTGTTTAATAATATAGATGATTTACAAGACAATCTTTTATATGATTACATATTCACTAATAACGGTAATTTAATAGAAGATATGTTTGATGTATTATTAAATAAAAATATAATGACAGAAAAATCAATAAAATCTATTTTAAGTCAACAAAATATCTATCTTGCCGATCAAAAAAGTGATTCTCAAAACAATAATGCTGAAGAGATTCGAACAATGGTTAGAGCAATCAACATTTCATATAGAGAGTATAAAGATGAGATAGCAAAGGTTTTAAAGATTGCAGAGAAAAAGAAAACTTTTGTAAATGCTGATGAAGAAAAGCTTGTCACAGATAAGATAAAAGATGCGCTACTGGAAAAAAACATAATTACAGATGGAATCTTATATGAAAAAGATAAATGTGGCAGAAAAATAATAAAAATATGCACTAATAGATGTGGAGATGAATCAGGAGACAGCTGCTTCTATAAGCACATAAGTAGTATAATTAATAAGATTTTCTTAGAGAATTTAGATTTAGTTCACCAAAATTGTGGAGTAAGAACCAATTCCCCAATATGTAAATTTGAATTTGTTTCTCAAAACAAATTTGTAATGGATGTTGCAAAAAAACAACTTAAAAGAGATGACAAAGAAAAAATTGGTGAATTAATAGAAGTATTTACAGGATTAAATAGAAATATTTCGTTTTCTTTTAGTGATGGATATGAATCTAATATTGAAGACAATGCAAATGATATAGCATATAACAATAGTAAAGTAGTAAATGGGATAATAAGAACTATTTATGAGAAAGAAGAAAATGATGATTTAGCACATTCACAATTAATATCAAGCATTAAAGCTGCTGATTTGAAACAAATAGCAGCAGATTATGACTATATAGGATGCAATCTATTTGAAGGCAATTTAAAAATAATTAAAGGAAACAGTTCAGAAATCTTTATAAAAAGTGCAAGAGATGTTATAAGAGTAAATGCTTCTCAGAAAGCAGAAGATAGCAGATATATAGAAAGACAACTACAAGACAATGACATGCTAGTCTTAGTAAGTAGTGGAGTGGTACAAACAAATTTAGATAATCCAGATTGGATAAAAGCATTACTTAAAGATATACATACAGATGTTCCAGAAAATATTGCAGACATTATAATTAGTCAAGCTAAAACGAATTCAGAGAAAAAAATTAGAAATGATATGTCAGTTTTAGTATTAAAATTTCGTTTTAAATAATTTTTTTGGCAATATATTGAAAATTTTAATTTAGATTGTTATGATATAAAAGTAAAAAAGGATAGAGGTTTTATGGCAAAAAGATATGATACAGAGCCAAAACTAAATATAAAAAAGGTAATTGCGACTATCGCAATTATTGTGCTTGTTATAGCATTAGTTGTATTATTAATAAATGGCCCTAAAGCATATAGAAAAGGATCTAGCAAGAATATTAGTAACTCATATATTGCAATTTATGAAGGGTCAAAATGGGGTGTTATAAATTCCAAAGGTGACTATGTAATAAAACCTGAATGGAATGAAATGGTATTAATTCCTAATGACACTCAAAGTGTATTTATAGTTCAAACAGATGTTGATATAGTAGGAAATACATACAATTCATATGCAATAAATGAAAAAGGTGAGAAAAAATTTACATCTTATGATAAAGTAGATGTTTTACAAAATATAAAAGCAGATGGTACAAGCTATATAGCAGATAATGTACTTAAAGTTCAAAAAGATGGAAAAGTAGGATTAATAAACTTAAGTGGAAAAGAATTAATTGCTCCACAATTTGAAGAAATCAGTTGTTTAAAATATGTTCAAAATAGTTATCTTACAAAAAAAGATGGAAAGTTTGGATTAATAGACAATGCTGGAAATATTATAATAGATAATGCATATGATTCAATAAAAGCTTTAACTAATAAATATGAAGATGGATATGTTGTTGAAAAAGGTGGAAAATTTGGACTTATTAATTATCATAAAGAACAGGTTTTAGAAACAAAGTATAATAAGATATTACCTTTAACTAGTGGAAGTCTTTATATAGTAAATGAAGAAGGATCTTTTAAATTAGTTGGAACAAATAATGAAACTAAATTTTCAAATGAAAAACTTCAATTTGCAACATATATTGGATCAGATACAATTATAATTAATCAAGATGGAAAGTATTCACTTATTTATATAGAAGATCAATCAAATTTAATGACAGATTATCAATTAATAGAGTATATGTTTGGAAATAACTATATTGCTAAAAAAGATGGAAAAGTTGGTATAGTTGACAAGGGCGGAAATACTATTGTAGAATTTAGCTACACAAACATATCATATTTAAGCAATGAAGGCTTTATTGAAGCGGAAAAAGAAGATGGACAATATGATCTTCTTGATACAAACTTTTCAGTAAAAACATCAGGAATAGTATCAGAGATTAATTCAAAACTTGGCTTTATTAAAGTTAGAGTTGGAGAAGAGTACAAATATTATAATTTCAAATTAGAAGAAAAGTCTAATAAAGATTTATTTACAACCAACAATTTATTCTTGTCTAAAAAGAATGGAAAATATGGATTCGTAGATAAAAATGATGTGGTTATAGTTGATTATATTTATGATGATGCTACTGAACAAAATAATTATGGCTATGCAGCAGTAAAAAAAGATGGCAAATGGGGATGCATAGATCAAGATGGAACAATAGTAGTAAAACCAAGTTTAGAGCTTTCTCAAAATGTTGTAGTAAGCTTTATAGGAAAATGGCATTTAGCACCAGATGTTAATGCAAATTATTACACAAATAATGCTGAATAAAATGATTATAAAATAAATTTTTATAAATAGTACCAAAGATTTTTATAAGTACAAAGGAGGAATAATGGAAGAGCGCAAGATTTATCCAATATTAATTAACAGAAACAGAATGACAGATTATTATAATATGTTATTCGAAAAGGGGTTTCAATTAAAAGTATTTAAGAAAGAAAAAGATGATGATATTTATGATTACTTTTTACCATTGATTAGAAACCTTATGTTTTGGACTTTTGACATTGATAAAATAGAAGAGTTTAATGCAGCAGATACTCTAACAAAAGCAACTATTTGCAAGGAATATAAATGCAATATTTTCTATAAAGGCGAGAGCGAAATAGTATGCTTTGAACCAGGAATCATATTTGTTGTAACTGAGAGTAAAGAAGTCATCGAAGAATTTGTAAAAGAGAGCGAAAGAAAGAATCTTGAGAAGATTAATATTAGAGCAGATAGAACTTATAACTTCTCTGGAAAAGAAAAAGGCAAAGAAGAGGAAGATCCTAACTTTGAAAGAGCTCACTTATATGCATATTTAATTCAATTATATAAAGCTGTTTATTTAAACAAAGTTAATAAAGAAGTTGCTGTTGAAGATACCTTTGACAGAACAAGAAAAGAATTTGTTGACTTTACTCAAAACATTTTCAATGTTCAAATCACAGATAAAGATAAGATTTGTGATTCATGGGCTAGAGATCTTGAAATTGATAGATTATATATAATGGATGAAAATCAATTTGACCTTCTATATAAAAATAATAAATTAAATGAAAATAAATATACTCTAAAAGTAATAGCAGGACTTTTAGTTGTTCTTACTATTGTTGGAATTATTATTTTATTTAATTTCTTAGGTTAGAATAGGAAGTTTATGAAAATTTTTGTTGGTACTGATATAATCGAAATCGATAGAATAAAGGATGCGGTTTCAAACGAAAAATTTATTAATAAAATATATACTACAAAAGAAATTTCATATTGCGAATCAACTCGCAATATGAAATTTCAGCATTATGGGGCTAGATTTGCTGGAAAAGAAGCGACTTTTAAAGCAATATCGGCCTTTTTAACAACCCCTGAAAAATTTGCTTGGAAAAACATAGAGATAACGAATAAAGAAGATGGAAAACCACAGGTAGAAATAATTAATTATGAAGATGAAGGGTTAAAAAATGTTAATTTAGAAATAAGCCTTTCACATGTAAAAGACTATGCTGTCGCATATGTTACAGCATATAAGGAATAGAAGGAGCATAATGGAATACTTTGATCAACATTGTCATTTAGATGATTGCAAATTTGATGATGACAGAGAAGAAATCATTAAAGCTATATATGATTTTGGTGTTACTAATTTAATAAGTGCAGGATATAGTTTAGAAGGATCCAAAAGGGCAATTGAGCTTGCAAATAAATATGATTTTATTTATGCAACTATTGGATTATCACCAAATGATTTTGGAGATGATTATAAAAAAGAATTAGAAGAAATAGAAAAGCTAATAATCGAAAATAGAAATAATAAAAAAATAGTGGCAGTTGGAGAAATTGGATTAGACTACCATTATGATACAAATAGAGAGTGGCAAAAAGAAGTTTTTGTTAAACAAATTGAATTTGCAAACAAGTATCAATATCCGATAGTTATTCATACAAGAGATGCTATAATGGAAACTATAGAAATTTTAAAAAAATATCCAGTTAATAAAAAAGGAGTTTTTCATTGTTGCCCTTTTAATAAAGATTTAGTTAGAGAAGGATTAAAATTAGGATATTATATATCAGTTGCCGGACCAGTTACTTTTAAGAATTCTAAAAATGCAATCGACCATATTAAGCAAATTCCATTAGAGAAACTCCTAATAGAAACTGATAGTCCATATTTATCTCCTGAACCAAATAGAGGAAAGAGAAATGATTCAAGAAATCTTAAACATATTGTAGAAAAGATTGCTGAATATAAAAGTATGGAACCAGAAGAAATAGCACAAATTACATATAATAATGCAAAAAAAATATATGGGATATAGTCCCATATATTTTTTTGCTTTTTTAAATTCAAATTTTAAAATATTGTTTTATTATTTAGTTTTAGTTGATTAGTTAAAATCTACTTTAACAGCTTCATGTGCTTTTACATCACTAACTTCAAATAATTCTGATGGTGTAAACTTAAACATTGATGCTACTATATTTGAAGGGAATACTTTTATTGCAGTATTGTAAGCTGTTACAGAATTATTATAAGCAGTTCTGGTGATAGCAATTCTGCTTTCAGTATTACTCAATTCAGATTGTAATTGTAAGAAATTATCACTTGCTTTTAGGTCAGGATTTGATTCAGCAACTGCAATTAATGAATTGATGAATGAGTCTAATTCTTTACTTACTTTGATTTTATCAGCTACGCTTTTTGCTTCAGCCCATCTAGTACGAACTTCAGCAATTTCTGCAAGGGTCTTTTTTTCATGAGTCATATATCCTTTTACTGTATTAGTTAAGTTAGGAATAAGATCAAATCTTCTTTGAAGTTCTACATCAATTTGACTCCATTCGTTTGCAACTTGCTCTCTAAGTCTAATTAATTTGTTATGATTTACTATTAAAACAATAATAAATACTACTACCAGTGTAAGAATTAAAGCTATTAAAGCTAATATACCAAGGCCTGATAAAAGAACAGCGAAACTAGCCATATTATTATCTCCTTCCGTTCATATTACATATTAATATTATAATTCTATTATATTATAAAAGTAAGCGTTTGACAAGATTTTTAAATTATGGCTTGAATATAAAAAATTGTAATGTTATTATATAAAAAAGCATATTTTGCAGACTAAGGAGTAAAAATGCAAGGAATAGATAAAATTGTGCATGTCAACGGAAATATCTATGACATAGGACGTGCTAGTGATAAAGATTTAAGATTTTTCTTAAAGAAATTATACGATAAACAAGATAGTCTGTTAGACAAACAAAATGAAAAGTTAAAAGATATACTAATGTAAAAGTTAGAAAGGGTTACAATGGCTAAGAAAAAGATTACCGGGTATGCTAAAAATACGGGTAAATATGTATTAAAAGGTGCAACAAAAGCTTTAGGCTTAGGACTAGTGGGTTCTGGCGTTGTAGTTAATGCGCTTTCTAAAAGTCATATAGTAAGAGGAATAGGAACTATGGCTGCAACAATTATGTGTCCAGCAGTTGCAGTATGTGCTGCTGAAGCAATGATAGCAAAAAATCTAATTGCAGGAGTGGTTACGGATTATAACCCAATGGATGGAATAGCAAGAGATTTACAAAAAAGCAATGAAATATCAGGAAGACTTATTCATGAAATTGGAAAAGGTATGCAAGAAGTAGGAAATACTCTTAATAAAGAAGCTGATAAAATAAAAGCTGATAGATGATATAACACAAGATAAATTAATGAAAGGATTGAAATGAATTTAGAGGTCCTAGCTAATTTAAAAGCTAACATTGAAGAATTGAATATTGCAGAACGTGAAGCTTCTTTTGTTGAATTAGAACTTTTTCAAAGATCTTCGAAAGAATTGTTAAAACAAAAAGTAGAATCTATGAAGAGTTTTTTGATGGAGCAAACAGCCTTTTATAAACAAGATGCAAATCAATATAGCGACAAAATAAATATGGCAGTTAAAACATATAGAGAATCAATTGAAAAAATAATTAAGACTTATGAGAAATTTTACGTAGATACATTTGAAATAAGACAAAGCGCTAGAGATAACCAAAAAACATGTCTTGCAAATATTTGCATAATAGAGAAGAAAAAACAAAATTGTAGAACTAAAAAAACAGTTGAAAAGTACTTAAATATGCAAAATTATTATGCTCAAAAGAAATTAAATTATACTGTTTTGATTAATGAATGTACTGCTAGAATTCTTTGGTGCATTACTCATATGGAAGAAGACGTCTTATCTGTTTATAATGGATCAACAATGGCTATAGCTATACCAAAAAAGAAAAGTAATTTAATAAATAGAATTCGTATGTTCTTCTACGGAAAAAGCTATTACAAGCAATTCTTAGATAAGTTATTCACAGAGACTTTACCAAAAATAGTAACCGATGCTCAATATAAAATTAATTTGATTGCAGCAACTGAAAAAGGTTTTCTAAAGCAGGTAAAGGCCATGAACAGACAGATACAGAATAGTGAACCAAAAAAAGCAGCATAAATTGTTAACGTAAAATTACAATGTGGTGAAATGTTTAAAATAAAACAACAAGAGTGAAATATTAATTAATTTTTATTTCACTCTTTATTTTTTTGCGATAATATAGAAAATGACTTATTCCGTAAATGGGAGAAGGTGCCAATTGGTTTGACATAAAATGGAACTCGACTTGACTTTAATGTGTTAAAATGCTAAAATTATAATTGTGTTAACAAATAAAGGAGGTTTTATGAGGAAACACATTGACAAGCCAGTGAAGCCTAGTGGTAATATGATATTTTCTGTTAAGAAAATATTTATGATTACATTAATATTCGTTGTAATCATGGGAACCGTAGGAGTTATGGCTACAAATGAGAGAGTTAAATCTGTAAAGATTATTCTTTCTAGTGGTTATGAAATGAATGTTATGACAACTAATTCAAAGGTGTCTGATATTTTAAATGAAAACCACATTATATTATTAGATTCTGAATTAAGCGTACCAAGTCCTGATGAAGATTTATCAGATAACAATACAATAAAGATTACTAAATATAGTGATGAAGAAAAGCTTAATAAAGCTATTGAAAATAGTTTTTCAGCTGAAGATATTATTAAGAGTTATACAACTATAGTTGAAAAATTAATAACAGTAACTGAAGAAATACCATATGAAACTATCACTAAAGATGTTTCAAATGGTAGCGAAAGTAAACAAAATAAAGTTACTCAAGCTGGACAAAATGGTATAAAAGAAGTCGTTTATAGAGTAAAATATCAAAATGATGAAGAAATAGAAAGAACTAAGATTTCTGAAAAGGTTACTAAAGAACCTGTATCAAAAATTGTTGAAGTTAGAACTATTACTGTAACATCAAGAGCCGGAGATACAAGAGCTGCTACTGGTAGCAAAGCTGATTATCAAGCATATGCTGCTCAAAGATGTTATGATAAGGGTTGGTCATCATATGATGTTGAATGCTTAATAAAGTTATGGAATAGAGAAAGTGGATGGAATATTTATTCAAGCAATAAATATTCTGGAGCATATGGAATTCCACAAGCTTTACCTGGTAGTAAAATGGCTTCATGTGGATCAGATTGGAGAACTAACTATAAAACTCAAATAGAATGGGGATTAAATTATATTGCGGGAAGATATGGTTCACCAAGTAGAGCGTGGTCAAGTTTCTGCAATAAAGGTTGGTATTAATACTTTATGAATATTATTGAGGTTAAGGTTAAGGATGCAAATTCTAATCTTAATCTCATTTTTTTATGGAGGTAATTATGAAATTTATATCTTGGAATGTTAATGGATTAAGAAGTTGCGTGACAAAAGGATTTAAAGAAGTATTTGATAAATTTGATGCAGATATTTTTTGCATTCAAGAAACAAAACTTCAACAAAATCAAATAGATGATAATATTAAAGCATTAGGAATTCATCAATTTTTTAATGATGCCATAAAGAAAGGATATTCTGGGACTGCCTGCTTTGCTAAAGAAAAACCATTAAACATATATAAAGGAATTAATATTTGTGTACCAGAAAATCTTGAAGAAATAGAATATGACTATAAAGAAGATGGAGAAGGAAGAATAATTACTCTAGAATATGACAAGTTTTTCTTAGTAAATTGCTATGTTCCTAATTCCAAAAGAGAATTAGAAAGATTAGACTTTAGAGCGATTTGGGAAAACAATATTAGAAAATATTTGATAGAGCTAGATAAAGTTAAACCTGTTATTTATTGTGGAGACTTAAATGTAGCGCATGAAGAAATTGATCTAAAAAATCCAAGTACAAATCATCAAAATGCAGGCTTTACAGATACAGAAAGAAACAAAATGACAGAATTATTAGATGCTGGTTTTACTGATACGTTTAGATTTGTCTATCCCGAAAAACAAGAGTTTTCATGGTGGTCATATATGTTCCATGCGAGAGAAAAGAATGTAGGATGGAGAATAGATTACTTTATAGTTTCTAATTCAATTTCTAACAAAATTGTAGATAGTATAATTCATACTGATATTTTTGGTAGTGATCACTGTCCAATAGAATTAGATATTGATTTATAATATTTTTTTATATATAATATGACATATTAATGTAAACAAAAGTTGGGAGAAAGCATATAAGAATGGCTAGACGAGAGCTAAAGAAGAATCATACCTGGTTTTACTGGGTATCAATTGGAATTGTTCTAATAGTAGTTTTTAAATTGCTAGATAACTATGGCCAAATAGCAGCTTGGTTAAGCAAATTAATTGGTATAGTTGGACCATTTTTATGGGCAATTTTGATTTCATATGTTTTGTATGCGCCATGTAGGTTTTTTGAGAGATTGTTAACTAAAAAAATGAAAGAACATCAAAAGCTTGCAAGAGGCATAAGCATAGCTATCGTATATATAATTGCACTTGTAGCTATTGCATTAATAATAAGATTCGTTGTTCCAGGAATCTGGTCAACACTTAAAGATTTAGTAAATAATGCAACTATTTATTATTATTCTATTAATAATAATGAATTTGATATTCCTTGGCTTTCTAATTGGCAAGTTGTGGGCCCATGGATACAAGAAAACATATTAAAGCCATTAGTTGATTTTATAAATGGTATTGATTTATCAGAAATGGTAACACCAGATAAAATCTTTAATTATATTATTTCAACTATAGGAATTGTTAGAGCGATTCTTAATATTATCGTTTCAATTGTATGTTCGATTTATATAATGGGAGAGAGAAAAGAGATAGTGAGCTTTTTAAGTAAATGGGTTAAATCCGCTACTACTTCAAAAGTATATGCAAAAGTTAAAAAATACTTTGTGAATGGTAGTGAAATATTCTTTACATTTCTTACTACTCAATTGTTAGATGGAATTATTATTGGAACCATACTTTCTATAATATTTGTTATTATGAAAGTAAAATATGGTATTGTTTTAGGTGAAATGATTGGTCTTTTCAATCTAATTCCATTCTTTGGACCTATTGTAGGAGTAATTATAGCCGTTTTAATCACGATATTAACAGGTGGATGGAAACAAGCTATCATTTTAGGAATTGTTGCAATAATTGTTTCACAAATAGATTCAAATTTTATCAATCCTAAGTTAACAGGAAATAGATTAAAAATTAGTCCTTTATTAGTAATTGTTGCTGTTACAATTGGCGGAGCATATTTTGGACCATTAGGAATGTTCTTAGCTGTGCCAATAGCTACACTTATTAAAGCAATTATAGATGACAATATAAAGGAAAGACTTGAAGCAAAAAAACTAGAACAATCAGAAAATCGTGGCGGTAAGAGATTCATTTCAAAAGAAAAAATAAAGAAAAGCAATATACAAGAGGGAACAAAAGAAGTTAAAGAAGAGAAAACAACAATACAAACTAAAGAAAAAGAAGAGGTAAAAGAAGAAACAAAAGAAGTTCAAAATAAGTAGTTGAATAAGAAAAAGACATGTGATATATTTTGAAATAAGGAGACTGAAACTAATTAAGGGAAGGTAAGTGTTATGGAAAATAAGACTAACGAAAACACATATGATGAAAATAAGAAGAAAATTCTAGCTGTTGACGATGAAAGTTCAATTATTGATCTTTTAAAGTATAACCTAGAGAAAGAAGGATATTCATTTGTTTCAGCTGTTGATGGAGAAGATGGTTTTAACAAAGTAATGAGTGAAAAACCTGATCTTATACTTCTAGATGTTATGCTTCCTAAGATGGATGGACTTAGCGTTTGTAGAAAAATAAGACAAGAAAATGTTAATGTTCCAGTAATTATGTTATCTGCTAGAGGCGAAGAAATCGATAAAATTCTTGGTCTTGAAATTGGTGCTGATGATTATATTACAAAGCCTTTCTCTACTCGTGAACTTATAGCAAGAGTTAAAGCAAATCTTCGTAAAGTAGAGCAAGAAGGAAACAGTTTCCAAAAAGGTAACAAAATAACTGTTGGTGGATTAACACTTGATACAGATAAATTTGAAGTCAATGTTAGAGGAGAAATTATCTCTGATTTAACAAGAAGAGAATTTGAAGTATTAAAGTTTTTAGCACAAAGACCAGGACAAATAGTTACTAGAGAAACTCTTCTTGAAAAAGTATGGGGATACGAATATTACGGAGATATTCGTACTGTTGATGTTACCATAAGAAGAATTAGAGAAAAAATTGAAAAGAACACTTCAAACCCTAAGATTCTTATAACTAAGAGAGGAATCGGGTATTATATTTCAAACAAATAAGAAAGCTTAATAAAAAAGAATGAAAAATTATCAATATAGAATTGTTTTAGTATTCTTTATTATCGGGCTAATTATTATTTTGGGGATGGGTATAGCTTTTAGCGTTATTCCAGGTGAAAAATCTAATGCGATTATTTGGATTACAAGTATCGCATTAATTATCTATGCCATTGGGGGAGTAGCTATTACAATTTTTACTCAAAAAAAGATTATTGACCCTATGTCAAGAATGCTAAAAAGTGGAACGATAATTACAGAAGATGATATTAATGATATAAATTTAGACGACTCAGCTAAAACTATAGATTTTCGTGAAGAAATCAGAAGATTGAATGAGCAGAAAATACAAACTGACACCATCCTAGAACATATGACAGATGGTGTTATTAGTTTTGACTTGGATGGAAATGTTAAATATATAAATCATACTGCTATGCAAATGCTAGACTTAAAAGAGACAGATACTACTTTTAATAGAATTTTTTCTGAAAGAAAGAAAGCTTTTCAAGGAAAAGATATAAATTTAGAGAAGATAATTTATTTGGACAAATTAGCTTCATCTGAAATAAGAATAGAGCATAGACAAAGTTTTTTCAATTTGTATTTTGTAGTTATTAAAGATGAGAGTAATCGTGCTAGTGGAGTTTTAGTAGTTATACAAGATATAACAGAACACGTAAACCTAGATAACATGCGTAAAGATTTCGTTGCAGATGTATCTCATGAATTAAGAACCCCATTAACATCTATTATGGGCTTCTCTGAAACACTTGTTGAAGATGATGTTGATGAAGATACTAGCAAGCACTTTTTAACAGAAATTAATGACAATGCTAATAGAATGAAAAATCTAGTAGATGACTTATTAACTCTTTCTAAATATGATCATAAATCTAATAGCAACAATGCAACTGATTTTGATCTTGGAGAGTTAGCTAAAAAGTGTAAAGAAAATTTTGATGTTGAATGTCATAAGAAAAATATTACTTGTGAATGTTTAGTTACTATGGATGTTCCACTAGTTCATGGGGATAAAGCTGGAATAGAAAGAGTAATATTAAATATAATTAGTAATAGTGTTAAATATACACCTGAAGGTGGAAGAGTAGATATATATGTAGGATATGTTCACCATGATGCATATATTAAAGTAAAAGACACAGGAATAGGTATTCCAAAAGAATCGCTAAGTAAAGTATTTGAAAGATTTTATAGAGTTGACAAAGCAAGGTCTAGACAAATTGGTGGTACAGGCCTAGGCTTACCAATAGCTAAAGAGATAATTGAACAAAACAATGGATCAATTACATTAACAAGCGAAATAAATCAAGGAACTGAGGTAACTATAAGAATTCCAGTTAAGAAAGAAGTAAAGGTAAATGAGTGAAAGAACTAAAGATATTTTAGAATGGATTTATTGTATTTTAATTGCTATAGTATTAGCTTTATTAATCAAGTTTTTCTTAGGAACTCCAACTGTTGTAAAGCAAAAATCAATGGAATCAACTTTGGAACCAAATGATAGACTTATTTTAAGTAGAGTTATTAGAACTAGAAAAAAACTACCTAATAGAGGTGATATTATAACTTTTGAAGCTCCTAGTGTTGATATGCCAGATGTAAATTCTGATGAATATGAGTTTGATCCTGCATTACCAAAAGCAATTTATAAAAATGAACCTACTAATATATTTTCTAAGTTCAAGAAATATGTTCTAGAGATAGGAAAAACTAGTTATATAAAGAGAGTTATTGCTTTACCAGGAGACTATGTAGAATTAAAAAATGGTAAGGTATATGTAAATGGAGAAGAACTTCAAGAAGACTACTTAAATGATAATAATAGAGATAAAACCGAACCAATGGGGTATCTTACATCATTTACTGTTCCTGAAGGATATGTTTTCTGCATGGGAGATAACAGAAGAGAATCAAAAGATTGTAGAAGCTTTGGATGCATACCACAAAACAAGATAGAGAGCAGAGTAAAATTTAGATTCTGGCCTTTTAGTAAATTTGGCGGAGTAGACTAATGCCTTATTTTGACAACCTTATAGGTAATGAAAGAATAAAAAATGAATTAATAGAAGCTATGGGAAATCAAAAGATTTCTCATAGTTATATGTTTGTGGGAAAAACAGGAATTGGGAAAAGACTTTTTGCAAGAGAATTTGCAAAAGGTCTTTTAGGCAATTTAAAAAAAGATATCTTAAATTATGAAGATTATAATGAAATTGGACCAGTAGATGGAAAAAAGATTATTTCTGTAGACCAAATAAGAGATCTAATAAAAAAAGCAAATGAACTTCCAACTGAAAGTCAAAGAAGAGTCTTTGTTGTTGACGAAGCGGACAAGATGAATATAGAAGCTCAAAATTCTATATTAAAGACACTTGAAGAACCACCAGAATATGTTGCTATTATCTTGATAGTTACTAATGAAAATAAGATGCTAGAGACTATTAAATCTAGATGTAATATTTTAAAATTTGATTCACTTAAAGATGAAGAAATAGAAGAATATTTAAAATCTAGATCAGAATTAACAAATGGTAGAAAAAATGTGGAAATAAAACTTCTAAATGGTAGTTTAGAAAACATAGACAATTTAGAACAGATGGAAGAAAACTATAGTGTTTTAAAAAACTTAGCTCATAGTATCAAAAAGAAAGACACGGCAGAAGCCTTCAATAATGGCCTGTTGCTTTACGAGAACAAAAATGATATAATGAATTTGCTAGATTTATTAAATATTGTTTTTTTAGAAGAAGGTTTAACAAAATGTGTATTTATTGTGGAAAACACAAAGACAAAAATTCTGCAAAACAATAACTATAATATGTGTATAGATAATTTAATAATGAAAAGTATAGATTTATTATAATAGAGAGGAGAAAACCTTGAAAAACATAGTCGGCATTAGACTCAGAGAAGAAGGTGGAAAGATATACTTCTTCGATCCAGATAATCTTGAACTTAAGAAAAATGACCATGTTGTTGTAGATACTCAATTAGGTCCAGAATATGGAACAGTTGTTATCTCTAAAAGGGAACTTTCTGATGAACAAATAGTTCATCCATTAAAAAAAGTAGTAAGAATTGCCACAGAGCAAGATGATAAAAAACAGGAAGATAATTTAAAGAAAAACAAAAAAGCTTTTCAAATTTGCAAAGAAAAAATTACGGCTCACAAACTTGATATGACATTAGTAGAAGCTAGATATTTATTTGATAGATCAAAATTAATGTTTTATTTTACTGCTGAAGAAAGAATTGATTTTAGAGATTTAGTAAAAGATCTAGCAGCTATTTTTAAAACAAGAATTGAACTTAGACAAATTGGTGTACGTGATCAAGTAAAAAGACTTGGTGGTAATGGACCATGTGGAAGAGAATTGTGCTGCTGTTCTTTCTTAAGCGATTTTGATACTGTATCAATTAAAATGGCTAAAGAGCAAAATTTATCACTTAATGCTTCTAAGATAACGGGACTTTGTGGTAGACTTATGTGCTGCTTAAGATATGAACAAAATGTTTATGATGATAAAATGAAAAAACTTCCTCATGTAGGAGCTATAGTAAAGACTGAAGATGGGGAAGGTACAGTTGATCAAGTTGAAGTTTTAAAAGAAATCATTAAAGTAAAATTGCAAGATGAAAATGAAAATTTTTATTTCAAAAAATTCAATGCATCAGATGTTAAAATAATAAAAGATAATAAACGCAAAGCTTCAAGTGATGAAGAATTATCAGCAGAAGAATTAGCTGAATTAAAGCGAATTGAAGCAATGGATAATTATGATAATAAAAATAGAACAAAAGATGATGATGTATAATCTTTATTAATTAGATATATGACAACGTAGGCTTAAAGCAAGTTTTAAAGGAAGGAGGAACAAAAGAATGGCATACAAAATCAGTGATCAATGTATCAAATGTGGTGCATGTGCAGCAGCTTGCCCAATGCAATGCATTAAAGAAGGAAGCAGCAAATATGAAATAGATTCATCTGTTTGCATAGGTTGCGGAACTTGCGCAGCTACTTGCCCAGTAGGAGCACCAGAATCTGAATAATTTATGAAATTATAGGATGGTTACTTGCCATCCTCTTTTTTTACCTTTATAATATGTATGAGGGAGAAAAGATGGTACCATATAAATTTAGAAGAGTAGTTTTAACTGTTATATCAATAATTTTATTAGTTTATTCACTTGTGAAAATAGGAATATGGGTGAAAGAAAATAGTGAATCAAAAGCTATTGAAGCGGATTATATTGATCAAGCTTTTATTATGGCTGACTCATCATATTCAGAAGAGAATGCTGAGGAAAATTCGGTAGCAGAAGAAACGTTAAAATTAGATATGGATTTCTTAAAAAGCAAGAATGACTCAACTCGAGGATGGATTAAAGTAAATGGTACAAATATTAATTATCCAGTTGTTCAAGCTGAAGACAATGACTATTACTTAACACATAGTTTTTATAAAACATATAGTGGAGTAGGTTGGGTATTTGCAGATTATAGAAACAAGTTTGATGGCAAAGATAAAAATATTATTATTTATGGCCATAATAGACGTGATGGAACTATGTTTGGTACTTTAAAAAATATATTGAAAGAGGAATGGTATAATAATAATTCTACAATTCAATATTATGATGAAAGCGGTTTAAGAGAATGCAAAATATTTGCAGTTTATAGAGTACCTAAAGAGGATTATTATATAACTACAAGCTTTAGTGATGATGAAACATATGCTGATTTTATAAAAACTATTAAGGATAGAAGCTGGAAAGACTTCGGAGTCGAAGTTACTACGGAAAATAAGATTTTGACACTTTCAACTTGTGCAAACGATAATAGATATAGAGTTGTTTTGCATGCTATTTTTGAATAAAGTTTTACAAATATAAAAGGGAATATAAAAAACACAACAAAAAAGACATTTCGTTTTGAAATGTCTTTTTTATATGCATTATTTTTCTTCTAAATCAGATGCACAATGAGCACATTTTGTAGCTTTGTATGGTATTTCTGATAAACAGAATGGGCAAAGTTTTGTTTCTGGCTCTTTTTCTTCTTCTTTCTCTGATTTCTTTCCTTTTTTTAATTTCTTTCCGAATTTTGATTCACTTAATTTTGCAA
>DGSM01000089.1 GCA_002393975.1 Clostridiales bacterium UBA4362 | reverse complement strand
CATATTGACTCTCTATTATATTCTTCGTAATTTCAGGATTATCAGAATTAACAAAAATAATTGAAGTAGCTGTCTTATCTATCTTTCCATACAAATCTTCATATTGCTTGTCTTCCATTATGCTTTTGGCACTCTCATATGAAATGAATCCACTTATATCATATCCTGTACCTGTCTTTTCAATTTTTTCTTTTACTACAAATTCTCTTCCATAATACTTAACAGTTTCTCCAACTTCTGCTGCAAATTTTGAGCCAAGTATTATTTCATTTAAACCAAGTTCTTTGCTCTTAACAACAGTAGATAATAAAAAATCATTTGTAAAATCAGTAGCAATTAATTGGACTTGGTCATCACAGCAAGATGCACCTTTAAGTGTAGCTAAATATAAACGGCTAACTACTCTTGTAACATGTGGAATACTCTTAATTGATTCTTCATATTTTTTATCTACAAATAAGGTTTGAGGTAATCCGTCATACATTATATTCTCTGCAATCTCATCAAAATTTTCAGTTTTACTACTTACTACTAAATCTGCTCCTATTTTATTTTTAGCAATTTCAATTCCATCCATTGCACCATTAATAATTATAGAACTTGCAAACACAAAAATATTTATCAGCAATAAGATTGCAAATGTAATTCCATATCTAAAAATGTAATGACGAATATTTTTTAAGCTTAGTAATAAAGCACTAATCGTTTTCTTCATCAGTACCTCTTCTTTTCTTATAATTTAATATAATTAAAACAATGTTTAAAATTGTTAGAATAGTTGTAATTATTACTATACTAGGATAAGTAATAGTATGGCAACGCATTATTTTTTTACACAATCCAACTAGTTCTTTATCTATAGTCATTCCTATTGGAATGACTAGTGCTGGGAGTATGCTCAATTCTTTTTTCTTAAATATTAAATATAGTATCTGAATAACTATATTTGCTCCAAGTAGACCAATGTAAATAAAAGTAAATGGTCTACATTTCATTCCAGCTTCACATGGTTTTAAAGCTGTTAAAAGTAATATTATGCTTATAATAGATAAAATAATTTCAGTTATATTTAAACCTTTTATTTTCTTATTCATAAAAAATTCTCCAAAATAAACAAAGTTATTTAATAATAATATATATTAAATAACTTTTAATAATTCAAATTTCAAATAATCTGAGCTTACTAGTTTAAGTTCAACTCCATCTATATTACCTTCAATCGCTTCTTTAAGACTTGCTCCATGTAAATGTCCATAATATAGTTTAGAAATGTTATATTTGTTTAGAAGCTCTAGATATCTACTCTTAATTCCATTTTCTATCATATTTCTAGTAATTGGAGGATAATGCAAGAAGCAAATAATCTCTTTATCTTCTCCATATTTTTGAATACCATCTTTGATTGATAACTCTAATCTAATTAATTCTCTTGCATATATTTTTTCAAAATCAGAATCATTAAAATCAAAGTTCCATCCTCTAGTTCCAACTATTATTTTATTGTCCACAAAATATGAATTATTGTGTAAAAAATAAATGTTTTCAAAGGAGTTCTCTTTTAAAAACTTGTCCATAGACTTAATTGTTTGCCACCAATAATCATGATTTCCTTTTAATAAAATTTTAGTTCCTGGAAGTTCATTTATGAATTTAAAATCATCAATTGTTTCTTCTAGATAAGTTCCCCATGAGAAATCTCCACCTAAAACAACTGTATCTTCCTCTTTTACTTTATTTAACCAATCTTGTTTTATTTTCTCTTCATAATTATCCCAATTATCTCCAAAAATGTTCATTGGCTTATCTACACAAAAAGAAAGGTGTAAATCAGCTATTGTCCATATTGACATATTTCATTACTCCTTTCTCTCTAATTATAATTTTAAATTTGGTATAGCATTTAGTGATAAATCTGAAACTTCTCCTGCTAAATAGTTATAATATCCTGCTGCTGCAATCATTGCACCATTATCAGTACATAACTTAAGATCAGGCATATAAACTTTCAAATCTTTTTGAGCTAAAAAGCTATCACGTATATATGTGTTTGCAGAAACACCACCTGCCAATACAACTGTGTTAATTCCAGTAATTTGAACAGCAGTATGTATATGGTCAATTAAAATCTCTGATATTGTTTTTTCAAAACTTTTTGCTAAATCTGCTTTATTAACATCAGGGTTTTTATGGTTAATATTAATTACGGCAGTTTTTATTCCACTAAAGCTAAAATTCATGTCATCAAAATGAGTCTTTGGAATATCTATATTAGGCTCTCCTTCTTGTGCTAATTTATCAATTTTAGGTCCACCTGGATATCCTAGCCCTACTACTCTTGCAACTTTATCAAAAGCTTCTCCTACAGCATCATCCTTAGTTCTTCCTAAAACCTCACAATTTGTATAATCTTTAACATATATTATTTGAGTATTTCCACCAGACATCATTAAACAAAGAAATGGTGGTTCAAGTTTAGGATGAGTAATATAGTTTGCTGCAATATGTCCTTGAAGATGATTTACTCCAACTAATGGTTTTCCTAAGGCAAAGCTTAATGCTTTAGCATAAGAAAGTCCTACTAATAAAGCTCCTACTAATCCTGGGCCATATGTGGCAGAAACTATGTCTATATCTTTTGGTTTTATTCCTGCTTGATCAATTGCAGCCTTATAAACAGCAGATATGTTTTCGATGTGATTTCTTGATGCAATCTCTGGAACAACTCCACCATATATTTCATGAATATCAATTTGTGTATTTATAACATTTGACAAAACTTCTCTACCATTTTTAACAACAGCGATAGAGGTTTCATCACAACTTGATTCAATTCCTAAAGAAAGTATATCTTTCTTCATAAGTCTTATCCTTTCTCTTTTATTTTATAAATGCATTATTAAATCTATTAGCGCCTCATAAGGTGCTTGAGCAAAATTAATTATGTATGACATAACAAAACTTGACAAAGGAGTAATCCAAAAGATTACAAATACAATATAAAGAACATCTTGATGCATTCTATACCATTCAGCAGCATTTTCAGGTAATATTGCAAATAATATTTTTGATCCATCTAATGGAGGCAAAGGAATTAAGTTAAAAGCTCCTAACCCAACATTAATTGTATAGCATAATCTAATTAAGCTCTTAATTGTTATTCCAATTCCATTTGCTGAATTCCAAAATTGTGAATTTAATCTACTAAGTAGTGCAAATATCAAAGCAAAGATTAGTGCTAATATAAAATTCATAACAGGTCCTGCTAAAGCAACTAATGCACTACCTTTTTTCATAGAAATTGTTCTTTTATAATTATATGGGTTAGTATTTACAGGTTTTCCCCATCCAAAGCCAGCAAATAGTAGCATTACACATCCGATTGGATCAAGATGCTTCAAAGGATTCAAGGTTAATCTTCCTTGCTTTCTTGGAAGATCATCTCCAAGTTTATCTGCTACAAATGCATGTGCAAATTCATGAAGTGTAATTGCTATAACAATTGACGGTATAGTCATTAATAAACTAAATATTGCTGATGGTGTACTTATGTATTTATTAATATTAAATAGTATTAATGATACTAAAATAACCCATCCCCATGGTGTGGAAAATAAATTACCAAAACTCATTTATTTTTCCTCCTAATATTAATCATATATAACATCTACATTTGGTTTAAAATCAAATTTTACTACAGTATAAGGATATGTAAATGCCATAGTTACTATACTTCCTTCAGGAGGTTCATTTTCTTTAACATGTATAGTCACATTAGGTTTATCTATCTTCACATCAGTCACTTTAATGCTATATCCACCTGAATTCTTTTCTCCCATTTTTATAATGACATAGTACTCATTATTATATTCAATAACTTCTGTTCCACGATTTTTATCATCAAAACTAATATCTTGTGGAGGTTCGTTCATAATTTCATAATTATTATTTATATTTGAATTTGGGTCCGTATTACTATCTTCACTATCATTTTGCTTTTTTAGTTCTTCTATTTCATTTTCTAATTCTTTAATCATATTCTTGTATTCATCTATTTGACTAGAAGTTTGCCTCATACTTTCATGAGCGCTTTTGCTAGAAGCATCAGCTTGATAATATAAGTAAGCTAATATAATCGTACTTATAAATAAAGCAATACAAAGAATTCCTAAAACTACTATAAGTTTTTTCATTCAATACTCTCCTATAATTAATCTTCTGTAGGTTTCATAGTTGGGAAGAATAGTATATCTCTAATAGATGCTGAATCAGTTAATAGCATTATTAATCTATCTAGTCCTATTCCCAATCCTCCTGTTGGTGGTAAACCAATTTCCAAAGCATTTACGAAGTCTTCATCCATCATACCTGCTTCATCATCTCCAGAGTTTCTTAATTCAACTTGTTTTTTAAATCTTTCATATTGATCAATTGGATCATTTAACTCTGAATATGCATTTCCATATTCTCTTCCACCAATAAATAATTCAAATCTTTCAGTCAATCTTGGATCATCTGGTTTTCTCTTTGTAAGTGGTGATACATCAACAGGATAATCCATTATGAAAGTTGGTCTAATTAAAGTCTCTTCAACAAAAGTCTCAAAGAATTGATTTATAATATATCCTCTTGTTGTTTTGTTTTCTTCAAGTTCAACATGATGTTCTTCAGCAAGTTTTTGCGCTTCCTC
>DGSM01000017.1 GCA_002393975.1 Clostridiales bacterium UBA4362 | reverse complement strand
TGTTTTTTCTTCTAAATAAGTTTTCGAATAATTTTCCAGCGCTTTCAAAATAAGTTTCAGGAATATTATTAGATGAAGAGCAACATATTGCTATATTCATGTTAACCTCCTGTACTATTTATTATATTGATGATAATTAAAATAATTTGATTAATGTTTATTATATATTGTTTAACTATTTTAAATTAAACCCATTTATCATATTCTGCTTCAGTTTTGATTGTTGGAGCAAGTCCAACAGATAAAGAATTTACATCAATTAAAGAATATCCTATTTTAAATTTATCATTAAACTCTTTCATTGTGTTATTTAAAATATTTGCCATTAAGAATACTTTGATTGTATCATCTTTAATGTCTTCCATTCCATATGTCTTAAAGTTAATTCTTTCATCGCAATTATTAATATAACTATCAAATATAGAAAGATAAAGTATTTTATACTTTCTATTGTTTAATTGTTGTTCTAAATTAGTATGAAGTTTCTTATTAATACTATCATATATTTCAGATAAGAATGGCTTTTTTCCAATCTTATCTAATAATTCAATATCTTTGTCGCTTAAATACTCTTTTGCATTAGTAGAATTTATTTGTAAAGATAGTTTTCTTTCTGTAAATCTAGTAACCCATCCCTCATAAATAGAATAAGGTTTCGATGAAAACTTAGAATGCTTTGTTATTAATCTATTTCTAGAGAATGTATATTTTTCCTCATCACTATAATTTAAATGGAACTTCTTAATTAAGTTCATTGATAATTCTTCTCTATATTTACTATCTTTTTCTCTATCTTTTTTATTATATTTAACACTAATATTCTTTTGATCTAAAGGATTTAGAGATTCAGACTTAGGATATAAATTTGGTTCAACATATTTATCTAAGTCTTCATCTGAAACTACATTCGATGGATTATCCACTCCTTTTGGATATTCTCTTCTGCATGGTCTAATATTAAGCATGTAGCTTCCTATATTCAAATTATATCTTTCATTATTAAGATAAGATAAAGCAGCAAATAGTTTTATTCTAAGTTCCAATTTTATAATATTTGCTAATAAAACCATTTCTTTATCTTCTTTTTTTAAAGATGATGGATAATAATAGTAACAACAATTTTCAGTACGTATATTTGCATTATAACAATTATTGTTGCTATATAACGATTTTGCAAATTCTGTAACATTGTTCGAAATTATTTCTTCCCAATTATATGGAGCGTTAATATACTTAAAGTCTACCGCATCTACATCTATAGGTGTTATTTTTATATTAGCAGGATTATCATCATTTTTATTATTTGTTGTTTTTACTTTTTCCTCTGTCTTCTCTTTTTCAACTGCATATGACATACCACAATATTCGCATTTAATGATATTCATCCATGGCTTAACATCAAGTGCAGCGCCGCAGGTAGCACATTGTAATTTAACTAAATTCATTCTATTCTCCTAATTAAGTATTTTTGAATAAATATTACTTCTTGAAAAGATGTTTAATATTATTAATAAATCTTTTAAACCAACTTTCCTTTTCTTCCTTTATTAATTTATCATTAGTATTATTAGAATTTATATTTGAATTTGAATTTGAGTTTGAGTTATCTTTATTTGTTTCTCTATTATTCTCATTAGAGTTTTCGTTTATGTCTTTCTTAAATATGTTATCAGGATTATATTTTTCTCTAATTTCTTTATTATACAACATTTCATTGTCTTTTAAAAGATTTCTAACTTCTTCTCTTTCTTTTTCATCTTTACACCAATATTTTATTTTTAGCATTACTAAAAACATTCTAGCTTCTTCACTAATATTTAAATCTTCTATTCTAGTATTTTTATCATACTCTGGTATATTTTCATGATCACAATTATCTTCTAAAAAAGAAAATACTTTAGATGGAACTTTTTCACAATAATCATTTCCAAGAGTAAGAAGGACTCCTAATACTTCAGAATATATCTTTTTCTCGTTTTCCATTATTAGTCCTCCTCTCTTTCATCATCTTCTTTATCTTTACTCTTTCTTCTAAAAGAAAACTTTTGAAATAATTTTCTAATAAAGTTTTCAAATCTTGATGCTATAATTCCTTTTGCTAGACCATTATCCATAACAGATTGCACCATAGGACAAGTATTAATTACATATGAGGCATAGTCTGATGTAATGCTATCTCTAAATTGTGGTGCAGTATCTTTAGCTCCTGTTTTTGTATGTGCATATTCATGTAGATAAACATCTGTAGCATAGTGTAATCCTCGTTTTAATGTTTCTCTACTAATACAAATAGTATGACCATATCTTGCATGTCCAGCAGCTCTTAGCCCTTTATATTCAGGAGGATAATCATACACCATAATCTTATTTATTAAATGTTTCTTTCCTGGATTTGCTTCAAAAATTTTATTATAAGAATATAATTGTTCTACTAATGCTTTTTCTTCTTTGGTTAATTCTCCTTCTGGAATTGCAAACTCATTAGAAAAAGCTTCTTCAAGTAATTTTTCATATGATGGAAGACTTCTTCCATCTCTAGTTCTTATACTTAATAAACTTTCTGCTATTGTATCTGGTAATGTAATTGTTTTTAAGCCAACATGTTCTGCTTGCCCAATTAATGTAGGATTTTGATCACTCATTTTTCTAACACATGCATTTTCACCAAAGTATTCTTGGAAAGCATCTATCCATGCATCTGAGCGTTCTGACTCATTTGGAATTAAAAATTTAGTAGTAAACTCCAAAAAATCTTTTCCTTTTGGGTCTTTAGCATAATCTAGAGCATCTCTTAAAAATAGTTTTATGAAAGTCTTATCTTTTACATTGTACATTAAATCAAATATCTTGCTTTTCATTGTTTTAGCAGTGATTGCATCTCTATCACGTGTTTCAATATCAAGATCTTTAAGGTGATATGTATATTTAGTTTGATGATCTCCTGGAATCAATAAGTTTCTAACAAATACTTTTCCTCCAGAAAAATCTAATATATCTATACCATTTACTGTTACAAATGGCTTTCTATCTGAAAATGTAAGAACATTTTCATTTATTCTTCTAAATAAAGATATTAGTTCACTTGAAGGTGACTCAAAAATAGTAGCACTTACTTCACCTCTTTCTAAACTAGGTGATTGCTCATTTTCTTCTTTTTGAGTTTTAACCCTTACATCAAAGTTTAATCTTTGAACTTTTCTTTCATTTTCTTTGCCTTCATTTAATACTTCTTCACTAATAGATGGAGTAGCTTCCCAATTCCTTGATACAAGTTTTATGTGTTCTCCACTTCTAACTGATGCAGCTGCAATCATTTTTAAGCCTTCACCCCATTTACCACTACTTCCAGAATTATCTTTTGTTGAGGCAAATATTCCTAAACTCTTGTAATCATATCCCATTCCATCGTCTGATATTTTTATTTGTTCAATTTCACTATCTTGATAAAGCTCAAATTCTGTATAGTCATGCCATATACCATCTTTAGTTAAGAACCTTACATAGATATTTTTTCCTCCAGAATCTGAAGGTAAATGATTTTGGCACGCATCTAATAAAATACGTTGTTTATCCCAAATTTGTGCTCCATAATCTATACTTAAAGAAGTTGGAATATGTTCTTCATAAAAATCTGGGACTACTCCTAAATCATAAGGAGCCCCACATTCTAAGAATAGCTTTGTCCACTTTTCTGGAAGTCTAACTACTTCATATTCATTTAATGCTGCTCTAATATTTTCTGGTATAAGTTTTTGTGATTGAAGTACTCCTCCTTTTTTTGTACCATCTTTATACTTTTCTGCATAGTATTCATTAAAGTACTTTTTTAATAGATATTTTACATATGCTTGATCCTTTGCATCTGTTTTTGATTCTTCTGAGATAAATTTTAGAAAATATTCGGCAGCTTGACATTCTATTGGATCTTCTTTAATATCTCCAAATTCTTCTTTAGAAGAATAGTAATCTAAAATTTTATAAACTAATTTTTTAGCTACTTCAGGGTCTTGTCTAGTTATTGTATCTTGCAAAAGATTAGCAACGGTAAAAGGAACACTAAATCTAGTAAAATCATTTCTATCAGGGTTTACATTATCTGTTTTAAAGTCATAGCTAAAGAATGAATCTATGTCTTTTATATATATACCTTTAACAAATGCTTTTCCGCCTTTTTCAGTGTCTACTAATGTGCCCCAATAGTTTTCACCATATGGAGAAGGTTCTCTTAATTGTAAAATGTAGTCTGGAAGATTTAATGTAAAATCTATTAATTCACTATTAGGACTATTAAATATTGTCCTAGATCCTTTTATTGGTTCACCAGAATAGGTAGTAACATCCCAAGTTAATTGTTTATATTGTTCATCTACTTTTTCACCTGTGCGATATACATCAATAGTAGCATCTTTTCCATATGCTCTAGCAATCCAATTTTGTGATTGAATTTCTAAGTCTAATCCATAGTTAACACAAGCCATTGCAATTAACTTTAATCCTTCACCAAATTGTCCTGCACTATTGTCTTCGCTTGTTTTTTGTGATGATAAGTATTTTAAATTTTTAGAAGAAAAACCAACACCATCATCAGCAAATCTTATTTTAGTGATTCTATCTCTATTTTGCCTTGCAGTATCTGCATCTACCCATTTACCATCCACCATAAAATGTACATAGCAAGCTGTTCCTTTAGCATCAGCTGGTAAATGATTTTGAAATCCATCTAATGCTATTCTTTTAATACCCCAAGATCTGTAATTATTTAGAATGCTTGTTTCATAAGGTTCTTGTGATTTTATTTCTCCAGCAGGACTTTCATCTAAAAAATCTACATCATCACTAATATCAGCGCGGTCAAGTAAACGTTTTAGTCTCAAATATTCAAATCTTGCACGAACAAATTTATCGTAAATACGCATATAATCTGAAGCTTCTATAGGTTTCTTTTCATATATTTCTTGTAGTTCTTTTTCTTTTGAATAACTTAAAGAATGGCTGATCTTATAGTCCGGCATAATACTCAAACTAAGTATGTCATCTTCTAGAAATTCAACCTGTTCTTTAACCTCTTCTGATAACTCAGGATATTTTTTGCAAATAAACATCAATTCATCCATTGCATCATAAAGATTTTTTCTTGAACTATAAAATTGTTCTTGAATATTTTCTGTAGGCATTTTCTTTTCCTTCTCTACAATAATACTATTTTAGTATATCACTTAAACCTCCTTTATATCTATGCTTTTTTCTTTACATTATTGTAACAATCGGTTTTAAGGCAAAAAAAGATGTATTAATACAATCTTGTATTAATACATCTTAAAAATTGCTTATTTGCTATTATTTAACTTCTTCTTTTTTTCTTTTCTTGTCTTCAATAGTTGAAACAACTAATCCGAAAGAAGAAATTACTAACATAATAACATATACGTAAATATTATCTCCTGTACGAGGATTTTCATAATTGTCTGGAGAAACAGGTGCTGTGTACTTATTCATAAAGTATACTTGTTCATCTAATTGCTCTTGACCATTACGTAAGAATGTTCTTTCACAAACTAAATGATCTTCTTCTTGCATTACTTCATATGTTAAATCATAAACTGAATTATCATATTCATAATTACTATTGTTTTCTTTCTCCTCAACGATTCTATATTTATATGTTCCAGGCATTGTGAATTTGATTATACCAAACTCATATTCTCCTGCTCCTTTGATTTGTACAGTTTTACTATTTCCGTTTGATCCTTCTGGCATTGGCATTTCAACACCTGCATCATTACTAATTGCTGTTAATGTAAACTTAAATACATCACTTGTGTTGTCAGCATCACCATAGATAATCTTCTTAACTGGTGGGTCATGCTCTACTGGTTTACAAATAATATATTCATATACATAAACTGAATCTTTATCAGCTTTAGTAACAGTTTCAGGAGGAGTTGTTTTCCAATCACCTGTCCAATAACCAACATCTGGTTTGCTTCCTACTACTGGAACTTCTAGTTCTCCTTCAGCATCTTCAGCCTCAGATGGTTTTCCTTCTTTATCTTTTAATGTTACTACATCTAGAACTGGTGC
>DGSM01000054.1:5659-6313 GCA_002393975.1 Clostridiales bacterium UBA4362 | reverse complement strand
GCTTTTTGGACAAATCTTTGCAAGTAGTGCAAACAAGAGTTTACATAACTATTATAACATGCTTTTGTATTTATTTCAAGCTTCAAACAGATGATTTGATTGACTTTTAGGCTAAAAGGATTTATAATATTTACGTAAACCTTTTTGACAAAGCACATAAACAGAAAGGAGGGTACATCATGTCTTGGCCTCGCTTCGATGAAGACGGAAATGTCGTTCCGGAAGATGTTGAAGATCTGAAAGAACATGGACACGAGAATCCGAACGGCACTTACACACTTGATGGTCATGTCTATTGGCCTGATGGAACTTTGAAGGAGTAAGCAGTACCCATGGCACAGTAATTTGTGCCCATTCTAAAGGCAGGCTGCCGAGTAAATCTCGGCAGTCTGTTTCTTTATTAATTAAAAATAATTATTGAGTTTTTATATGATTGATTATAAAATGAAGAATAAGAAAAAATAAAAGAGGAAGAAGAATAACATGATTTATATAATTAGACATGGTGAAACTGATTATAATGTTGAAAAGAGAATGCAAGGTCAAACTGATATTCCATTAAATGATGAAGGAAGAAATTTGGCGAGACAAATTGCAGAAGAATTTAAAGATATTAAGTTAGATGCGATTATTTCTTCAGATCTAAAAAGAGCA
>DGSM01000054.1:5108-5596 GCA_002393975.1 Clostridiales bacterium UBA4362 | reverse complement strand
GAAACAGCAGATATTATTAATAGTTATCATAATCTAAATGTTAAACGTGATAGCCGATTAAGAGAGTTTAATTATGGTACTATAGAAGGAAAACTTAGAGATGAACTAGGACCAGAAGTATGGGAAGAATATAATAGAAATCCAAGTGCTTTTCAGGCAGAGACTATGGAAGATATTTTTGAAAGAGTAAAGAATTTTTGGAAAGAGATTAAATCAGGATATAAAGGACAAAATATATTAGTTGTAAGTCATGGTGGACCAATTAAGGTATCTAAATATTACTTTGATAATGGAGATAAATTTGACTATAGTAAATTTTTAAGCGGATATATGCATGGCTTTAAAATAAAGAATTTGGAAGTGTTAAAGATTAATGAATTTGATCAAGATATTGATAGATAGTTAGCTGTTTACAATTAATCAAGAAAATAATAAGAGTATTACAATTTTTGTAATACTCTTTATTTATTTGAATTAGTTAATATATA
>DGSM01000054.1:0-4992 GCA_002393975.1 Clostridiales bacterium UBA4362 | reverse complement strand
TTTTCTAAAAGAGAGGGAAATATGTTTTGTAAAAAATGTGGAAATCAATTAAATCCTGGAGCTGCTTTTTGTAATAAATGTGGGGCTCCTGTTGAAAATAATATTCAACCACAAGTTAATAATTATCAACCAAATATGCAACAAAATCCTTATCAAAACACTCAAGGTTATCAACAACCTAATATGTATCAAAACCAGCAACAAAATATGAATCAGAATTTTCAAGCTAATGTACAACAAAACAATTATAATCCTAATTATAATTATGCTAATACTAATACAAATACAAATACTAATACTAATACAGCTACTAATAAAGGGCAAATCGTAACAGAAGCAGATTTTCAAAAGCGATTAAATAGTCTGAAAACATTTTGTATTATAGTATGTGTCTTAAATGGTTTGAGTTTTTTTAGAGATTTATTCGAACTAAATTTTTTAACTATTCTTACTTCGACTGCTGAAATAGTATTTGTAATTTGCTTTTATGTTTTTTCAAAGCAAAAATCAACAACAGGACCTATTATGGGATTTATCTGTAGTGGATTATATTTCTTAATGGCAATTCTGGGTTTTGTAGCATCGATATTATACATATTAGTAGAAGGTTTACCTGGAATAGCGGGGTTCTTTAGTGTGGTTCTTGAAGTTCTCCTAGGAATAGCTATTCTAAAAGATGCTATGCTCATGTATAAATATATTAAGTCTACTAATGGTAATCAATAAATATAAATAGATAAAAAGAATTCGTTTACATAAATGCAATAATATGGTATAATTTAAAAGTATCGCAAGATATGAGCCCGTAGAAACATCATAACATGGAGGTGTTTTAGATTGAAGCATTTATGGCAATGGGTTCTTTTTGAGTTTGTAGCATTTAACTTAGGATTAGCTGGAGCTTTCGGATGTGCTATGGGATGCCAAGCATTATTTTCAAATATGCCTTTAGATAACCCGATACTGGTTTTTATCAAAGGCTGTTTTGGAGTTCTTGTTGGTGCCCTTGGTGCAGGCTTCCTTCTAGAATTGGGTTTTGTAGTAGTTTTCGGATTCTATTTAAACCTTGAAGTATGCTATGAAGAGAAAGAACTTTACTATCGGAAGTAGGCTCATCATGAGAACTATTGAGCTCATGAAAAGAGGTCACCCAAATGAAACGGGTGACCTTTTTTATAATTTAGCTTTAATAAATGATCAGTGATTATTATAATTGACTGCACCCCTAGAAAAGCGTAAAATGAGTAAAGAAAAAATTTGAAAATAAAAGAAATTATAGAATAAAGAGGAATAGATGAAAACAGGATTTACGATTGGAAAATTTGCACCATTTCATAAAGGACATGAATATTTAATTGAAACAGCGTTAAAAGAAGTGGATGAACTATATGTAGTAGTCTATGATACTCCAAAACTTGGATATGATATTGATACTAAAATTAAATGGATAACAGAGAAGTACCCAAATGTTAAAATCGTGAAAGCTTTTGATAGTCCAAGTAAATTTGGATTAGATGAAGATAGTGTAAAGATCCAAATGGAGTACTTAGAAAAACAAATAAGTAATATAAAGCCAGATGTGTTTTTTAGTAGTGAACTTTATGGAGATGAAGTTGCAAAATGGCTTAATATAAAACACAGAATGGTAGATTATGAAAGAATAAAGTTTCCAATAGGAGCAGAAAAAATAAGAAGAGATTTAGAAGGAAATAAAATATTTGTTAATAGAAGTGTTTATAATGACTTAATAAATAATGATTTTTAAAGTGAACCAAAGTGTTTACAAGGAAAAACAGTAGAGTTCTTCTACTCTTTTTTTCTTGACAAAATATGAAAAAAATATTATATTTTATTTTGTAGAAATAATAGAGAAGGAGTATACATATAAGATGAAAATCTTACAAGCCTTGAAACAGTATATATATATATATATATATATATATAAACGCTTAAGCGCTTGTCTTTGCATGCTTGTAAAAAACAACTTAAAGTTTAATTATGCTATTTTGCATATTTAAATTTTAGGTTGTTTTTTGCGTTTTGAGAAAGGAGAAAAAATGAAAAAGAAAGTTGTTTTAATAATCAGCAGTGTTTTAATAATTATAATAGCTATTGTAGTTGCTATTGTATTAATTAGCAAAAAGAGTGGAAACACAGAAGTTACCAACGAAAAAGGGGAGGTTTTGTCAAGCACATATATAACTATTGATGATATTTTTATTAACGACTCATATGTAAACAAGAATAATCCGGATGTTAAAGAAGTATGTTTGTTCTACACATTATCTACACAAGATAAAAATCTATCAGCATCTAGTGCAAGTATTCATATTAAAATAAATGATATGAATGATTATAGTTCATATGATGGTTTTAACATGTTGGATGCTACCGAAAGTTCTTTGACACCCAATTTTTATTATTCTAGATATGTAGAGAATATTAATGTTGGTTCATCAAAAAAGTTTTTGGCAACATTTAAGATTCCAGAAGGAGATTTACAAGGTGGTAAATCGATTAAGTTAATGGACAATAATATACCAGATATTGATAAAATTAGTTTTTCAACAGACTTCATTAAACATGCTATAAATTATGATGAAATAGCAAAAACAGTCGATTTGGATGGCTATAATAAAGAAATGGATTTGAGAAGTCCCGCTGATGAAAAAACAATAAATGAAGTTAATAAACAATTAAGCGATGCATATGTAACTTTTTTTGCTAATAATATCTATTATAGAATGGAATTTGGAACATCTAATGATTTTACAATTACTGCTGGTTCGCTATCAAATAATGGTATCTATATAATAAAAAAAGGATATTTAGCTCTTTCATATGATAATGGCGCTACCATTAAAGTTTATGTGCCATATGAGTTTAATCAATCTGGGGAATTAACTATTCATCCTGAAACAGCATTTGATGTTAATCAATAGTTTATGTTAGTAGGAGAAAAAAATGGAAGATAAAAAAGAAGATAAAAAAGAAGATAAAAAAGAAGATAAAAAAGAAAATAAAAAAGAAAATATAAAAGAAAATATAAAAGAAAAAGACATAGATAAAGAAAAGACAGAAAAGAAGCAAGAAGATGTTTCATCAAATAGAAAAACAAAGAAAGAAGATCCAAAGAAAACTATTAGCAACCCAAAAGTAGAGTTAAAAGAAAAAGTTAAAGATGATAAAGTGAATGCAGATGAAAAAAAAGAAGAAAAAGTAAAAGGTAAAAAGAAGACAAATTACAAAAAAATTGGAATTATAATTGGGAGTATAATTGGTGGTATTATAGTATTAATAATTGCTATTATAATACTTAAACCATTGATAAATTATAATATTGGTAAAAATAATTTAGAACAAGGAAATTATAGCTCTGCAATTTCTCATTTGAAATCACTAAAGAATTATAAAAACTCAGACGATCTTTTAGATCAAGCCTATTATAATAATGCAAAAAAATTAGTTGGTGAAGAAGAATTTGATAAAGCCAAAAATGACTTAGATAGTATAAAAAATAAAGATGTTTTTGAAGATTTTTCTGATTTTTATACATATACTGATGCCTTAGTAGCATTAAATAATTCTGATTACAATAGCGCTAAAAAAGCATTAAAATCATTAAGTGAAAAGGGATTTGAAAAGTCTGAAGAATATCTAAAAAAAGCAAATTATTTACAAGGTAATTCTTATTTTGATACTAATGATTTCTATAATGCAAAAAAATGTTACAAAGAAGCAAATGACTATGAAGATGCTGGAACTAAAATGAAAAATTGTGATTTTATGCTTGCTGAAAAAGACTATTCCGAAGGAAATTTATTCAAAGCTAAAAAACAATTTGAAGCTATCGATGCAGATTTCGAATATAACAATATAAAAGTTGCAGACAGATTAGCAAAACTGAACGAATATAGTAAATTTGTTAATCTTTCAGGCACCTGGAGGGGTAGCAATGGTATAATGAACGTAAGACAAACTCATGATAGTACAGGGTTATGGGATGATTGGACAAATGATTATACTGATTCATGTGAGGTTAAATGTGTAATTAATGATGATGGAACAGTTAAAATAAAAGGGGTAGGCAAGTTTTATAGTTATACTAATTATTCTTCTTTAAGCACTCATTTAAAAATTAAAGAGTTTACAGTTCCTTTTGAATTATCACTAAATAAGGATGACGCTATCCCAAATAAACTAGTATCAAACTATCCTACAGTAATATCAACAAGCGGGACTTCAGGAAATGCAACAATAACAAATAATAATGATTCACTAAAATTAGATTTCTATTTAAAGGATGAAAATTATTCTGCACACTTTACATATACATATAAGAGTTCAATTACATATAATCAAAAAGATTAAAATAAAAAGAGAGAGAATAATCTCTCTCTTTTTTATACCAATTTAATTATTGACAGAATGTCAAAAAAATTATATAACCCAAATAAGAACAAGTAGCTGGACATATTTAGTTATGTGAGGTGATTTCTAATGATTATTAAATTGCCTAAAAAGTTCTACTATACTACTAACAATTCTAACAGTTTCGCTTATGTTGCAGATGGAATACTTTACATTAGTGGTTATATCAATTTTGAGGATTTGATGTATTCATTAACCTATACTATTTTTGGATATGATAAATGCCGGTATTGTGGGAAACTACTAACCCCGGCTGACCGGTCCTTGGACCATATCTATCCTCGTAGTTGGGGAGGTGTGAGCATTCCAAATAATTTACTTCCAAGTTGCAAGATGTGTAACCAAAACAAGGCAGATATGGCTCCTTACCAATATAACAGATGGTTGAAACTTGAGACACATGAGGAAAGACGAGAGTACTACAAAAAGTGCCATAAGGAAAACTCCAAACGGGCTTTGAATGGTAAGTTCATTCTTCCTCATAGTTGGTATGAAGATTTTGATGTGACAAGGCTTTTTCATGATATGGACTTTAGTTGTCTTGAGCAATTCAAGATAGAT
>DGSM01000106.1:3658-5530 GCA_002393975.1 Clostridiales bacterium UBA4362 | reverse complement strand
ACAGCTCTATCTTCTAATGAGTGGAATGTTAGTATAACTAATCTTCCCCCACTATTTAAGCAATCTATTGAATCTAGTACAGTATTAAATAGTGGTTTTATTTCATTATTTACTTCTATTCTTATTGCTTGAAAAGTTCTTTTTGCTGGATGCCCATCCTTACTTGCAGGTTTTGACTTTTCAATAATCTTTACTAATTCGCCTGTAGTTTCAATAGGCTTTTCTCTTCTTGCTAAAGTAATGTTTTTAGCAATTTGTCTAGAGAAACGTTCTTCGCCATATTCATAAATAAGATTTGCTAGATCTTTTTCATGATAGAAGTTAACGACCTCAAATGCAGATAATTTCTGACTTCTATCCATTCTCATGTCTAATCTATCATCTTGATTATAGCTAAATCCACGAGATGCTTCATCTAGTTGATATGAAGAAACCCCTAAATCAAGTAGAATTCCATCTACCTTTTCTATTCCAAGTTCTTCCAATATTTTCTTTATATGATCATGGTTTCCATGAACTAGTTTTAAATTATTTTGATTTCCTAAATTGTTTCTAACAGCCGCAAGTGCATCTTCATCTCTATCTATTCCTATCAAAAGACCTTCTGGAGATAATCTTTTTATTATCTCTTTACTATGACCTGCTCCCCCAATAGTTCCATCAACATATATGCCATTTGGCTTAATAGAGAGTCCATTAATACACTCTGTCAGCATAACGGGAATGTGTTTAAATTCCAAGCTTACAGCCTTTCTTTATGTAAGGTTACATAAACTTTTGTTTGTTTTTCTCCCATAACGACATAGCAGTTGGCAAGTAATCACTTACAAGCCAACTGTCATGCGTTTTTTCTTTTGTTTTTTACACTTTTTTGTCTTTTGTTAATTTCTTCTTTAGTATTTATATATGTAAAAAGTACATATATCACAAGTAAATCTATATTCCGAGCACACCTAGATTTGCCATATTTTCGGCAACTTGATCTGCTGAAATATTCTCTTCAGATGTATAAGCAATCCATTTATTTTTATCCCATAATTCAATACGGGTACCTACACCTGTGAGTACGACCTCTTTATCTAGCGCTGCATACAATTTAAGATTTGAAGGAATCAAAAATCTACCCTGCCTATCGGCTTCACATTCTACAGCGCCAGATAAAAAGAATCTGACAAAGTCACGTGCATTTTTGTTAGTAAGTGGTAAAGTTTTAAGTTTAGCTTCAAAATTGCTCCATTCTTTAATAGAGAACCCGAAAAGACAACCATCTAATCCCTTGGTAATAATGAATCTTTCGCCTAAATCTTCTCTTAGTTTTGATGGTAAAATTAATCTATTTTTACTATCAAGCGAATGCTCATATTCACCAATTAGCAATTTCTAGCCCTCCTTTCCACTTTCTCCCACTTTTCTCCACTTATACCTAAATATTATTATATAAAAAAATAAAATGCAATAGGTTTCCTCAACTTTTTGCATTTTATTAAAAAAATGTTACATTTATTTTATCATTTAATTTGTATTTTTAAACTTGTCTTCTTCATTTTTTCTTCTATCAATTACATAGGTACTACCATAAATTGTTTTAGCCAAGTGCTTAACCTGAGCTCCTGCTTCCCCTATTTCGATAGTATTCTTAAATCTTTGCTTTGTTACTTCAACAACTCCTATAGAAAGAGAGGTTAATGGAAATTGTTCCATAATTCCTTTTCTGTTTTCTACTTCCATATATCCACGAGTAAAATCTTCTTTTGTGAAGTAGTTTTCCACATTTGCTTCAAACTCAACAATAATATTTTGGCAAATTTTCTCATAATCATCACCTTCAACTATAGCTATGAAGTCATCTCCTCCTATATGTCCTACGAAGTT
>DGSM01000106.1:0-3537 GCA_002393975.1 Clostridiales bacterium UBA4362 | reverse complement strand
TTATTATTTCATCACCCTTTGAGAAGCCATAAGTATCATTGTAGGCTTTAAAGTTATCAAGATCAGCATATAACATTGCAAATTTTTTGCCTAAATCCAATCTTCTCTTAATTTCAGATTGTATTTGAACATTTCCAGGAAGACCTGTTAAAGGACTAACTGTTCTATTTGAATTTAATAGTCTCATAATGTTTTTTACACTATAGTATACTATTTTATCATCTTCAGGATTTGCTATAACAGATTCAACATCTTTCTTTAATATATCTATAATATGTTTTTCACTATTATTTGATGTTACAACAACTATTGGAGTAATAGATGTACTTTCATCTGCCCTAATCTTCTGTAATAGTCTAATTATGCTTTCTTTTTCTTCTAATCCATCTTCATTTATTACAAGTATATCCGGTAAATTTTCAACCATCTCATCAATTTCTGTTGGTAAAAACTTATATACTCTAATCTCTTTCTCACCCCTAAAGGATTCACTTAGTGAATTCTTTAGGATGTTTTTTCTATCAATTATATAGATTAGTTTCATTAACCGATCTCCTTTTTATATATCGAATGTTCCACTTTTAGAAGTTTCATAACCATTTATGTTAGTTACTGTAATACTTATTTCATGTCTTCCAGCTCCTAAAGGTATTGCCGCTTTAAACTCTAGTGGGTTATCACTAAGGTCTTGTGAATATGTATTCCCATCTAAAACTATCGTTAAAGTTTTCAATCCGATGTCATCTTTTGTATATATTACAAGGTTTCCATCTTCATATGTTAGTTCCAATGTAGGCTTGTTCGATGCACGTATATCATATGTTACTGTCTTAGCCATATTTTCTTCTGCATCTTGTGCATTTATAGTTAAAGTGTTTGCTCCTCTTCTTACAGGCACTGTAGTAGTTAACACTTTTCCATCAGTATCATCAAGAGCATCATTAGCTCTAATTATCGTTTCTTCCTCTTCTCCCCATCTATAAGAGATATAAGCTATCTTTTGATCATCTGTAGCTGTAATTATTATATCCGAACCCTCAGTTTGTACACTAATAACAGGATCTACATTATCTTGAGAATTTCTAATATATTGTCGCTTATAATGATAAACATTATCATAGGTATCTGTTACAGTTATATTGAGTATGTTATTTCCTTCTATTACCTTAATAGCAGTAGTAACTTCAGTTAAGCCAACTGTTGGAATCTCAGTTTCAGCTCCCCCATTCCATCTATAAGATGCGTATTTTACAGGGTATGTAGTAGATATATGAATTGTTACTCTACTACCAACTTTATCAAGAGTTACTTCAGGAGTATCTGCAAGTTTAGGCTTGTTTAATTGAATTCCCCATACTCCACTTCCAATCAATGTTAAACCATAAATTATATTTAATATACAGAAGAACATTAATATTTTAGTAATATCCTTATTGTATATTTTTCGCTTCTTAGGGCTTTGCTCCTCATAATCATAATTTGAATAATTATTAGAATAGTTATTTCCATAATAATAATTACTCTTTATCTGTTGATTGTTTGGATAACCATTATTATAATTATTGTTTTGTTTGGTCTGTCGTTCTTGACCAAAAATCTGGTTCATATGGTTTTCCTTTCTTTATCGAGATTTTAGCATAACAAATTATGGTTGTAAATATTTTATTTTAATACAAACTTGACTATTATAAACATTCCAAGAATAATGATTATTAGCACTCCTGTTAGAATTGCAAGGTACTTTTGACGACCATTGTCTTCATAAGATGAAATCTTAGTTACAGAATAATCATAATCATCTTCATCATCTTCTTTATTATTTGGAACTGAATTTATATCTGGTGTATCATTAATGCTTGTATTCTTACTTATTTCTACTATGTTTTTAATTTGGCGAGTATTCATATTGCTATTGTCCCAAGTTAAAGTGATATCGATATCCACAAATTCTCCAACTGGTATAGTTTTATGTTTCAATTGGTTTGTGATTACAACATCCTCCGCTTCTAATTCCCATTTAGGATTATCAGCTTGATTGAAGATAAAGCCATTTGGAATATAATCTTTTACTTCAGCAGCAGTTCCATCAACTTCTCCAACATTATAAATTCTAATATTAAAATTGAATTTAACTATTGTATCTCCTATTTTACTTGAGCTTAATTCTGCTGTTGCAATTCCTTTATTATCCATTCCTTCTACTTGACCAGTTTCCCTAGTAGAAAGTACTCCATCTGTTACTGTTGTAATGCTCTTTGTCCATTGTTCAATTCTTAAATCAAAATATTTTATATAGATTTTTTCTAAATCTTCATCATCTTCGTTAACGATTCCTCCAGGTGAGTTATTTGCACTAGAGTCTATGTCATTAACTAAATTTCCATCTTGGTCTAAATTTCTATATATTTCAGCAGTAGAAATTGCTATTCTGTCTGAATTAGATGAATCTATATTTGTTACTTTTAAACATAATCTAACTTCAACAAAAGCTGGATTATTTTGCATGTTTACAGGATTAAATGCTTTTAAAAGATTTCCTTGACTATCACTTATATTTGATGTTTTATCAGTAGTTAAATACTTAGCCAAGCTTGCATCTTCTGTAGGATTTCCTTCTTTATCAAATAATTGCCATTTATTAGAGATATTAACATCATTGTTAGCAACAAACTCCATACCATCTGGAATAGTATATTTAATCGCTCCACAATATCCTGCTTTACTTCCTTCATTATAAGCTCTTATATTAAAAGTTATTATATCTCCTACAAATACTGGAACAGCAACTTTATTAGTAGCTTCTCCAACTTCATTTGAATAAGTATAATCAAATGTAGTAGATTTTATATTGTTTTGCGTAGTTCCATATTTAGTTGTATTTATATATGGAGCTCTACTATAGCTTCCATCTACATTTATATATTCAGTATCATTTATTTTAGAAATAAATTGTTTTAATGCTAAGTCAAATTCTTCTATAACAATTTTTTCAAAGTCGTCATCATCTTCTTGACCTCTATAGTAAAAATTAGGATCGCCTAAGTCCTCTTTATTTTCTGCATTTCCCATATAAGCAGGGAAATCTGTATCTTTTTCAGGTAATGTTACATTTTTACTATTATCTATGTCACTAGCATTTCTTCCTTCATTATCCTTAACTGCTGATATCTCTGCTATATTTGTTATATTTTGCGAAACTTGTGCAGTCTCTTTTACTTTTAGCTTTAATTGGATTGTTCTTTTATCTATATTTTCGCCATCAAAAGCTTTTATAAGATTGTCTTTATCATCTGAATCTAATTTGCGTGTTCTTACATTTCTTAAATCTGAAGATCCATCTTCTGCAGTTACATATACCCATCCATTCTTAGCATTAATGTCTTTATCATCTGAAATAAATTCTAGTTCTGGTGGCATATGGTTTGTTATAGTTGAAACATATCCAGATTGTAGTCCTTCATTATATACCTCAATATTGTATATAATAACATCTCCTGTAGTTACATTTAATGGTCTTTTAGTATGATAATAATATGC
>DGSM01000030.1 GCA_002393975.1 Clostridiales bacterium UBA4362 | reverse complement strand
AAATACTACTATTATATTTAGTTTTTTCATAGAAAAACTCCTTATAAATCAAATGTTGGTCCTAATTCTAAATCAGTTTCAAATAATTTTATATGGTAACAATTATAGTACTTAGTAGAATAGCTATATCCAAAAAATGTAGTGCTATCTGCATATGAATAATCATCCAATGAATAAAAAGGAATAAAAAGCATTAAAACAAAATAGATAACAACTACTATTTCTAATACTCTCATTTTATCTGGCATTTTAGCGCCAAATATTAACATTGCTAAATTAATTAATCCGTATAGTATTATTCCTAATAATAAAACACTTTTTTCCTCATATACGAAATCAGGAAGTACACAAACTAACAAAGTATTAGCGCAAACTATAATTCTTAAAATTCCCTCTCCTTGACTTTTTTCACCAAGATTAGCATGTAGCCTTTTTGAGGTAACCATTATTATTGGCACTAGTGTTAAAAATGCTATTGTTGACAATATTGACATATTTTTTCCTACTTTCTTAAATCTTTAGAATAAAACTCTTTGTTTATATATTATAATTTTTACTATTATTATAATTAAACCTTTTCTTTTTCCTTCTTCTTTGTTGTTTTAATTTTGCTAAAAAATAAATTCATTAACTTTATAAAGCCTAATATTAAAGCGCCAAATAGCACTGAGTTAAAACATTTCCAAGGACTTAAAGCTATATTAAATAAAATTTTATTTTTTATTATCATATTATATTTAATTAAACTACTTTCAATATGATGTCCAAAAAGAATGTATAAAGAATTTCTTCCACACCATGATAAAATACTTGTTACAGATGGAAATCTTTTTTCAATTATCATAGATAATTTAAATATTATTATGGTCCCTGCAATCGCTGTTATATAGCTCCATAGTCCATTTTGATATTTTCTAACAGCAAGTTCAATCCAATTATAATTAATTCCCAATATCCATATTATTAATACAATAATAAGAATTATATGATTTTTAGATATTTTATCCAAAATCTTATATTTATTGAATAGATAGCCAACATAATAAAAAAGTATGCTTGAAAATGTTAAATCTAAGCTCCATGGTAGCCAATATCCATTTTTTCCCAATAAATATCCTACATATGTTTCAAATAAAACAATTATACCTAAAAGTAAATCATTATCTTTTGCCACTTTTTTGTTTAAAATAAAAAGAAATTTTACACCTATCAAAAGATAAATAAACCAAAGTACTCCTGTAGAGCTAAAACTATAGTCTATTCGAGATTTGTGTGACCAACACACAGTAACAACTTTAAAAGCTTCTTTACAAGTTTCAATAAACTCTGGATTTCCTCTATGATTTATAAAAAAACAAATTAATAATACTAAAGTTGTAGGAAGCAAATAATTAATTGATAAATTCTTAATTTCTTCCTTAAATGATTTTTCTTTATAAAAAAAAACCACTCGTGATTATATATAAAGGCATATGAAAAGAAAAAATAGTACTTCTTCTTATTCCATTTCCTATCACATGGCCTATAATCATTAATAGTATTGATATTCCCTTAGCGATATCTATAAAAACTATCCTACTATTTTTTATTTCATCACAATTCTCTTCTTGCATTTTAGTTTCCTTTTTTCAGTTGTATGTTCAATTTTTTATAATTAATTATACTAATTAAAATCTTTAGAATAATAGTACATATCTATACATTGCAAGTTTTCATCCCATATTTCTTCTTCATAATTATCTATGAAAAAGTTTTTTATTGTTTTTTCATATTTATCAAAGCCCTGTTTTACATAGAATGGAATATTATTTTCTGATGTTCCAACTATCATTTTTTTATATGCTGTCTTATAGTTATCAAATAGATACTTAATCATTTTTTTAGCTAATCCTTGGCCTCTGTATTTTTCAACAGTTACTAGATTCTTTAATTCAACTATTTCTTCATCTAGTTTTATAACTACAGCTATACATGCTAAATCATTTTTATAATAAAGGGTAAATAATTCTCCTTCTTTTAAGTAGTCTCTTACAAGTCTTTCACTTGGATCTGCTTCTAGTAAAAGCTTAATATATTGTTCGGGATTTTCTCTATTTTTCTTTATTACTATACTTTTTTCAACAGGCAAGAATTTATAATCACTTGATATTTTAGGTTTATTATTTTCATGTTTTAAAAGTGCATCTTCTTCACTAAAAATACATCCACAATACTTTTGAAGATATAACCCTTCTTCATATGCTTTTTGATGACCAACATAATATCCTACTCTAAAATCACGATATAAAAAATCTATTCCATATTTTTCACTTAGTCTTTCACATTCCTTTTTTATAAATTCATGATTTTGATAAATGCTATATAAAAGAGTTGTTGTAACAGTATCATATCCATTTTCTTTAGCATATTTAAAAGTTGCTTCAAGTCTTAATGGGTAACAATAATTTACACATCTACTCGATATATTATTTATTGTATTTTTACAAAACGCATCAAAGCCATATTCATCAATAAATATGGCTTTAACATTAACCTTTTCTGAATATGCTTTTAGACAATCGCGTCTAGCTACATATTCAGAATAAGGATGTATATTAGGATTATACCAAAACAAAGTTGGCTCTATTCCCTCTTTTCTTAAAGTATCTATGCAGTACACACTACAAGGTGCACAGCAAGTATGCATTAATAATTTCATTATTTCCTCTTATTCAGTTCTTAGTGCAATTACTGGATCTTGTTTTGCAGCACTATGTGATGGTATAAGGCCTGCAATCAAAGTAATTACTACACTTAAAGCAATTAAGATAATACCTGATGATAAAGATAGATAAGCACTTAAATTAGATATTCCTGTTATTGAATGAATAATTAAGTTGGCTGGAAGCATTATAAGTCTACTAACTTCTACTCCAAGAAGTCCAGCTATAAAACCAGTAATAAGTGTTTCACTATTAAACACTTGAGTAATATTGTGTTTAGAAGCGCCTAAAGCTCTAAGTATTCCTATTTCTTTACGTCTCTCTAAAACACTAATATAAGTTATAACACTTATCATAATAGATGATACTATTAACGATATAGCAGTAAATGCAATTAAAACATAACTTATGGCATTTACTATTCTAGTAACAGATTTCATCATTATTCCAACTATATCTGTATAAGAAATAACTTTATCTTCTTCGCCTGCTTTTTTCATTTTATCATTATAGTCATCTAAAATATCTGTAATAGATGCTTTAGCTTCAAAATCTTTTGGATAAATAACAATACTACTTAATTGTTCATCTTCAGCATATCCAAAGTTTCTTAAATTATTTTTCAATGAACTAGATGTTGAAGACATCATAGCAGCCATCATTGACTCTATCTCATCTTCTGACATATTAATTTTAAATGCTCTAGCAAAACTTTCAGCATCAATCTTTATTGCATTTGGAAGACTAGCCATAGTATTATACATTACCTTTGTCATGTTTTGAGCAATATATTTTCCTACTACTCCTGTAAGTCCTCCTATTAATTCATTAACATCAACAACAGATTTCAAATTATCTTCAATTATTTTTTTAGCTTCATCAGTTCCTAAATACTCTTCAAAAGATGCTGCCATCTTTGTAAGTTCTGGCATACCATGTTCTTTTGCATATGAATCATAGTTTTCAGCAATCTTTTTTGCAAGTCTAGTAACTTGTTCTGTTGTAATATCCATATTATCTATAACACTTTGCAATAATTTCTTTGTTTCTTTATCAATAATATTTTTAGCAAAATCACTAGATAAATACTCTTCTAGATGCCCATTTATGTTTTCAACATCTGTATAGCCTTTGCTTTGGCAAAACTCTACATATCCAGTCATTATTTCGCGAGTCATGGCTTGTATTGTTTCAGCATTTATTGTACTAGATCCATTTTCTGATATTAACTTTGTTAATTCTTCAGAAATAATTTCTTTGGCCTCATCAGATTGTAAATATTGAGTCATTGAATCTGAAAGCTTACTATAATCAGTTGATGCATCTTTACTTGAGTATTTCATAAATCCTTCAGATAATTCTGAAGATGCTTTAGCAATAGCTTTAGCAAGTTCATTCATATCAACATCCATGTCACCAAAATCATTCAAATAATTAGTTAAATCACCAACATTTTGAAGTGATGATGTATCAATTGTCATTTTTGATGGATCAATCTTAAAAGCATTAGATAAAGCATTACTATCAACTGTAAATAAATTACTGAAATTAGAACCTTTATTATCATTTTCTTCTCCAAATGGTTTTCCAGTTAAAACATTTACTTTTGGAGTTGCAAGTTGAGCTTTTGCTATTTCACTATTCTTTGCTTCAGCTCTCAATTCATCAATTAACGATTTATCATAATAAATACCCATGCTTAGCATAGATAATTCTGCATCATCTTTTAAAGATACTACACCTACTATTTCTAAATCTTTTCCCTCTGCAGCTACTCTATTAATATATTCTTTATCTTCACTTCTATCAATGTAAATACCTTGATTTGAATCATAAGTATATTTTTTGTATCCATTTAATACTTTAAATTTTACACCAACAAAATCATCATATTTCCATTCTGTAGTATCAGTACTAACTGTACTATTTTTTCCTTCAGATAAATTCTTTATCATTTCATCTAATTGTTTATAATCTCTTAATCCCATTGTATAAATTAGAAAATCAGAAACACTACCAGTTGAAGTTGTAACTAAAACGCACTCAGTTGATTTAGTTGGCCAATGTCCATATTTTAATTCATACTCATTTTCATATAGCTCTTTATTATCAGGTAATTTATAAAACACATTTAAAGATGAAGCAGATGTTGAAAACATAAAACTATTAGATGAAAATCCCATTGAATTAAATGATTCATTTGGATTTACTAATCTATAATTTCCTTTATCATTTAAATATATTTGTGGCTCAATATTATATCTATATTCTATAGATGTAGAATAATCATATATGTTTGTTTTTCCACTTTCTAGATATTCTTTTAAAGATGCTAAATCATTTGTATCAATAATAGAAACCATATCTTCTATCATTTTTACTTCTCTAACATCACCTTTAGATGTACTATTCATAGCTTCAGAAGCCATGGTTGATGAAATAGTTCCTAGAGAAAAGCTGCTTTCAGTTATTTCTAAAGGGTAACCTGCCAAAGTATCTTGTTCTGTTTCATGAATATATTTATTTACTCCATTTGAAAGGGATAATATTAATGCTATTCCTATAATTCCTATAGATCCTGCTAAGGCAACTAAAAGTGTTCTTGCTAATTTTGTTTTTAAATTATTAAAGCTTAGTCCTAAAGCAGTTGGAAATCCCATTGAGGCTTTACCAAGTTTTTTATGCTTTGGTTTTTCTTTTGGTTTAATCTCATATGGATTACTATCTTTTATTATTTTTCCATCTTTAATATTTACTATTCTTGTTGCATATTCATCAGCAAGCTCTGGATTGTGGGTAACCATTACAACCAAGCATTTTTTAGATATCTTTTTTAGAATATCCATTACTTGTATACTTGTTTCAGAATCTAACGCTCCTGTTGGCTCATCTGCTAAAACTATATCAGGATTATTTACTAAAGCTCTTGCAATAGCAACTCTTTGCATTTGTCCACCAGATAGCTGGTTTGGTTTCTTGTGAATTTGTTCTTTTAATCCAACATCCTCTAAAGCTGCAATAGCTCTCTTTTTTCTTTGTTTTTTTGAGATACCACCAATTGTTAAAGCTAATTCAACATTGGCTAAAATAGTTTGATGTGGTATTAAATTATAACTTTGAAAAACAAAACCAATACTATGGTTACGATATGCATCCCAATCTCTATCTTTATATTTTTTGGTTGAGACTCCATTAATAATAAGGTCTCCTGAATCGTAGCGATCAAGTCCTCCTACTATGTTCAAGAAAGTTGTTTTTCCTGAACCTGAAGGTCCAAGTATAGCAACAAATTCATGGTTTCTTAAATTTAATGAAACATCATCAAGTGCTTTTTGTGTAAAACCACCTGTTGTGTATTGTTTGCTTATGTTTGTAATTTGTAGCATAATTTTTCCTTTATTCTTTATAATAAATGTCAAACAAGCCAACTCTACCTTTTAGTTGATATGTTCTTATCTCTTCAACTATAGATTTAGGAGTTTGCCAATTAAGTCCGATCTCTGGATTTCTTACTAAATAATATGTATTATGGCTATTTTTTATATTATTCATTATTCTCTCTTCGCCATTTTCACCAAAGTTTCCTCTGTTAAACATATCATAATCTTTATAGTACTCATCTTTAATTATATTATATATAGCCGCTTCGCTATCTAATATATAAACTTCTGCACCAGTACTCTTTAATTCTTCAACTTTTTTATTTGTATCTTCAATTCTATCTTTTAAGTAATCTTCTATATATAAGTATTGTAAATGATTAATTTTGCAATTACATACTCTTTCTCTATGTGAGATTAAAATACTAGCACTTTCTCCCACATTTTTTCCAAGAAGAACAATAAACACTAAAAATAGAATAATTGCTGCTGTACTATTAATTGTTTCTTTTACATTCCCATTCATTTTACTAAACATATCTCTTGCAGAGAACTTAATAGAAAATGGAATACTTATCATTAAAATATAGATTCCTAACAAGAAATGCATTTTGTCAGCTATTGGATAAATAAGTATTAATAATGGAAGTGAATATAAAACTAAAATTTTTAAAACATTATTTATAGTTCTATCTTTGTCTCCAACTATTAAAAATACAATTGCAAAGAATAAATAAGCTGGAAGTACTACAGCTAAAATAGAAAGTAATGGACTTCCTCCTTCTTCTATTAGATGCCAATATGAAACAGTATTAGTAAATTCTTTTATTCCTAATATTGTATAACTAATAAAATCTTTTATACTATGTGTGATAATCAAATAAATAAGTAATAATACACAAGGAACTGCAATACTAATTACTCTTGCAATAATTGAATTAATTTTCTTTCTTTTAAAATCCTTATTTTCACTAGTATTTATATATAACTCATCTTCTGATTTATTTAGTTCTGTTTCTTCTACTTTTTCATTTTGATCTTTTGATTTTTTCTTGTTTTTAGAAACTGCAACAAACTTTCTTTCTAATATAGCAGTCAATAAAACTACTAATGCCATGAAAAAGCCAACAGTTTGTTTTGTACAAATAGCAAGACCACTAATTAGTCCTATTGCTATATCATAATTTATATATTGATGTCTTTCTGAAAATGTTTTCTTTTCTGCTTTTCGATATATTGAACCATAATTAATCATATCTTCAAAGTTTTGTCTTCTCTTTAAGTATTTAGTTACTTCTAAATCTAAAGCAATTTCTCCTAATAAAAGACATAAAAAATTATAGTCATAAGTAAATAAGTTGTATAATAAAAACTCGCCTATTAGCACAAATATGAATGCAATCATACGGTTTTGTGTTATCTTTTTTATAATGTCATATGCGATGAATGAAATTAATGTAGCCAAAATTGTTCCTGCAATTCTAAACGTAAATACACTATTAAAAATAAGTAATATAGGTGCAATTAAGAATTGAGAAAAAGGTGTCATAACCATTGATATATCTTTATAAGGAATAAGTCCTCTAGCTATTTGATTTGCCATATTATAGTTCCATATCTCATCAAGGTTGCTAACATTTTTAGACATAATGACTATTAAATTAATTAAGATCAGAAAAACAAAAATAACTACATTTAGTACTATTTTTCCTTTTCTATTTTCACTTTCATCCATTAATCCATCTTTCCTTTCTCAGCAGTTGGCTTAATTGAAAATAATTCATATACAATCATTAGTATTCCTAATAAGAATATTACTAAAATTCTATTTACAAAAAACGCATGAATTGCAGAATGTTGTTTTACTACAAACAACCAAACAAATGGAATTATACTTATTAAAGCAAATGGAATAATATTTATTAGTCTTTCTTTCATATTCTTTTTTATTTCTTCCATTAACACTTTTTTGTCTTTTTTCTTATAGAAAGATATCCCTATATCTGCTGCAATTGTTATAATCAATAATATTATAGGGCCAATTCCTAAAAACTTAAAGTTTCTTGAAAGAACTAATCCATAGGTTATTTTTTCACTTACTGATCTATATTTAACTTGCTCTAATGCCGAAGAAATGATGTTTTTATCAAATAGTGCTTCTGTAATAAACCATTTTGCAGCCCAGGTTAAAATGTATCCTAGAGCCCAACTATAGCATAGTACTACAAAAGATCCAAATTCACTAATAAATTTTTGTTTTAAATCTTTTTCTTCATATATACCAAATTTTCTATGTTTAACTAAGAAGAACACAGTAAGAGGTAAACACAAAGTTACTAGTGGAATTGTAAACAAATCGATAAACGATGTTAAACATCCAAATATGAAAAACATTACCCCAGCATCTTCTCTAACGTCTATTAGTTCAAGCAATACAATACTTGCAACCATAGCAATAATCATATCATAAACATCGCTTAGTCCTAAGCTTAAAACAAAAATATCAATCATTACTAACGGTAGTAAGAATAAAACTGCTGCACGAAAACCACATTTTTTTCTTATTAAGAAAAATAGTGCTACTATACATGCACAAATGATTATAAAGTTTAATGCTCTTATTCCTTGTATAGACATGATAGCAAGTAGTGGCCTTAAGAAAACTAAGTAGCCATGCCAATATCTTGCATATTCATATGAATCAACAATATCCTCTCCATGCATTAATCCATATAATTCAGCTGCTTGAAAAACATTCTCATTTGCATCTTTATAATTTTTAGAAGCTCCTAAATTATATTGAGAGTCCTCATGAACTACTTGAGTTTGTCCGGGAATATAATTTTTTCTAGCTAGAACAAATGATTCAATAGGATGCTCACTATCAATTGAATAAGCTGTATTAACCATTAAAGCATCCGTAAAGATAAAAATAGTTTCTTCTTTTCCGAATACTTTTGCAATCTTCTTTTCTCCTTCTTCTTTATAAATTTCAGAAGTCTTTATTACATTATTTTTTAAATTACTTGAAGGAATTAAAGATGTAATAGTTAAACTTCCAAAAAATATAATTAATAAAACTATAAATGATACTACATATTTTAGAATTGTTTTTAATGTATCCATAGTTTCTCCTTTGTTAATCATTAAAACTTAAGTTGACCTGATATACTTTCATCAGTTGCAATTGAAATGCCTAAGTGTTCATATGCTGCAGGCATAGCAACTCTTCCTCTAGGCGTTCTAGAAATAAATCCAATTTGAATCAAATATGGTTCATATACATCTTCTATAGTTGAAGTTTCTTCTCCCAAAGTAGTTGCTAATGTTTCAATTCCCACTGGTCTTCCTCTATATTGAACAATTAATGCATCAAGTAATCGTCTATCTGTTGCATTTAATCCTATTTCATCTATATCTAGATTATCTAACGCCGTTCTTGTTATTTCTAAATTTATATTTCCATCTCCTAAAACTAAAGCATAATCACTTACTCTCTTTAGAAGTCTATTAGCAATTCTAGGAGTTCCACGTGATCTCTTAGCTATTTCATTTGCTGCCTTTTCATCAATATCTATATTTAATATTTTTGCAGATCTTTTAACTATAGTTGCCAAATCTTTTTCATCATATAATTCTAATCTTTCAACTATTCCAAATCTATCTCGAAGTGGTGTAGTAAGCGATCCTGCTCTTGTAGTTGCTCCAATTAATGTAAATTTAGGTAAATTAATTCTAATGGATTTTCCAGTAGGGCCTTGTCCAATAACTATATCTAAAGTAAAATCTTCTAATGCTGGATATAATATTTCTTCTATATTTTTATTTAATCTATGAATCTCATCTATAAATAAAACATCTCCTGCTTGAAGCTTGGTTAATATAGCTGCCAAGTCTCCTGGTTTATCAATTGCAGGTCCTGATGTAATTTTAAGATTTGATTTCATCTCATTTGAAATTATATTGGCTAAAGTAGTTTTTCCAAGACCAGGAGGTCCATATAGTAAAACATGATCAAGAGGCTCCCCTCTTTTTTTGGCAGCCTCAATATAAACTTTCATCTTCTTTTTTACTTTAGATTGACCAATATATTCATCTAAAGTTTTAGGTCGAAGAACATTTTCTTGTTTTTCTTCTTGAATATTTGAAATATTCGGATTAAAAATATCGCTCAATATTTACCTCTTGTTTTCAAAATATTTTTATTTCATAATTTCTATTGATTT
>DGSM01000035.1 GCA_002393975.1 Clostridiales bacterium UBA4362 | reverse complement strand
CTATTAATTTTAGTTTTCTTCTTACAAATGTAATATAAACTTCCACATTATTATATTCGCTGTCACTTTCATATCCCCAAATTCGCTCTGCTAGGCTTTCTCTAGATGAAATTTGATTTTTATTAATTAATAATTGCTCTATTAACTCTAATTCTTTACCATTAATCTGAATTTCATTGTCATTACATATTAATTTTGCATTTTTTAAATCTAATACTAAATCTCCATATTCTAAGCAGTCTATATTTTCTAGATTGTTTGTTCTTTTTAGAACTGCTTTTATTCTAGCTGTTAATTCTCTCATTGCAAATGGTTTTGTTATATAATCATCTGCCCCATGCTCTAAACCATTTAATTTATCAGCTATTTCAGATTTAGCAGTAAGCATGATAATTGGTGTTTTTATTTTTTGATTTCTTAAATATCTTAATATTTCAAATCCATTTTTCCCTGGAAGCATAACATCAAGTAGTATTAAATCATAGTTTTGAGTTAGTGCTTCATCTTCCCCTTCTTCTCCATCAGCTTTTATAGTTACATTAAACTTTTCATTTTTTAATGATTCTGATATTGCATCTGCTAAACTGTATTCATCTTCTATAATTAAAATATTCATTATAAATTCCATCCCTTTCTGGATTCGCTCAAAAGCACACATAGTTTGAAAAAGAATTAAAATCTTTTCAAACTAATTCCACCTTTTTATTTATTTAAAAAAAGTTTATATAGCCTTGTGGTGATAAACATTTATTTACCACCACACATTAATACTTAGTATTTTTATTAAGCATCTTGGCTATTTTCAGCATTATTGGTTTCTTTTTTTTCTGACTTTTTCGCTTTTCTTTTTTCTTTTAGAGCTTGCTTTTCTTCATCTGTCATATTCTCATACTTTGCTTTTCTCTCTGCTTTTTTAGCTTCTCTTTCAGCCTTTAGTGCTTCTTTTTCTTCTTCAGTCATACTTTCATATTTTGCTTTTCTTTCTGCTTTTTTAGCTTCTTTTTCTTCATCTGATAAGTTTTCCCACTTGGTTTTCTTTTCAGATTTTCTTTTTTTACCATTTCTTTCTTTTTTAGTGGTTTTGCTTTCTTCACTTACAGCTGATGAATCATTATTCTGTGATTCTTGAGAAGCATTTACAGTATTGTAAAAACAAGCCATTAAAACAACTAATGCTGCTATTGCAAAAATTGCTATTTTTGCTACTGAACTTACTTTTTTCAAATAAATCACCTCTTTTCTATTAGATTTAACCTATTTCTAGGTTATGGGGTAATTATAATTTGTAATTATTGAAAATAAATTGAATTTTTTTATTTTATTATTTTAAACTTAACTATATACATATTAGTGTAACTAATCGTTACTTGTCAGTCTTATAAATATATATTTTATAATGAAGTGCGTAAGCGTTCAGCCACTGCATACTGCCATTGTAACAGGCAGAGCCTTAACAATGGGCAGCAAACCGGAGCGAAGCGTAGGGCGGTCTGGAGCAATTGACAGATATAGTTCAATTATATAATTTATTATATAATTGAACATATGAAAATTGCGACACCAAACGGAATGATAAAATATATATTTATAAGCCTGACAAGTAATGATTGTATTTTTTTATACTATTTTTAACAGTCAAATATTTCTATTGAGTTACTAATGGTGTTGGAATTGCATCTACTTTAGTTCCATTTACAATTATTGTTCCTCCAGTAAATGTAGCTGTTCCATCATAATCAAATGTAGAATTTCCTGTTACATTTATAGTACCACCTGATATTATTATGTCTCCATTTGCATCAATACCATCTGTATCTCCATCAGCCATTGTAATATTTATTTCTCCTCCAGTTATTTCAATTGTAACTTTATAACTTTCGGATTTACTTCCCGCATTTATTCCATCTCCTGTAGCATTTATTGAAAGTTTTCCTCCATTTATTTGTACATAAGTTCCTTCAATTCCTTCAGCTCCATTTAAGAAAAGTGTTCCATCATCTATTTGTACAACTGATGTCCCATGTATACAATCATCTGTGGCATTGATTTTAATACTTCCTTTAGCAATAAATACATATCCTTTTGTATCATCACTACTGTTTTCTGCATGTAATCCGTCTGTTCCTGCATCTATATTTAATGTTCCATCTGCTATTCTTATTGAATCATTTGCTCTTATTGCAACTGCAGATGATTTTATGTTATATGTTCCTCCAGTTATCTTAATATCATCTTTTCCTGTAATACCATTTTGTGATGATTCTATATTTAAAGTTCCTTCTCCATTTAATGTAATATCTTGTTTTGAGAAGATTACAGCATTTATGTTGTTAGTATCATCTTTTACAAATGTTCCTGTTACTTTTAAAGTATTGCTTCCATTTGATGTAATAAATACTTTATCTGCTGTTTTAACATAAATAACTGGCATTGTTTCATTTGTAACAGATAAATTTTCTAATACAATTTGAACTTTATCTGTGTCGCCTGCTTCTACATAGATTGTAACATTTTTTGCTGTTCCAGAAATAAGGTATACTCCTTCAGATGTTATATTTATGTTTTCTCCATCAGATACTGTATATTTTGTTGCATTTGTAGTATTTACATTTTGTTCTAAATCTTTAGTTGTAAATAACTCACTATCCTTATAAATCTTTGATACTGTTGTTATTGTATTATTGTTTTTTATCGTACTCAGTACAATAACTATTGATATTAAAACTATCACTCCTATTATTAAAAATACTTTTTTCATATTTAATCACATTCCTTTCTTGTTTTTGATATGTATAATATAAAAAACAAACATTGAAAAAATATTGAAAAAATCAATGAAGATTAATTTTTTTCTAAAAATTTTTCTTACATTGACTGCTATGTTCTATTATAAAAATAGGTAACCTAAAACTGGTCCTAAAAAAATTGCAATATAGATTAATGTAATCCATGGTTGATAATCTATATAAAACTCCTTAAAAGATAAACTCCAAGGATGTTTTATTATTACCCATCCAAATACATCAAATATTATGCATATACTTGTCCATATTAATCCAGTTATAAATGATTCTGTAATTGTTGGATTATCTAATCCCCTCATATAAATAAATCCAAATATAGTGAACAGTATAATATTATATAAAGGGTGCCATGGTTTAGTCTTTTCATATCCCTCACCCATTGATTTATCATCCATTGGTTTCATATGTAGTACATAAATATTAAAAACTGTATGTATTATTCCAACAATTGTTACTAAAACATATGCTAACCAAAACCATATCATAGACTTTCCAATATTCTGCATAAAATGTCTCCTTTATTAAAATTAATTACTATTATAATTATTTTTTCATTCTATTCATTTTATATAATCTAATACTTACAACTACCATAGTTATTGCTAATAAGTCAGATAATACCAATTGTAATATTGCCGCCCACGCAACAGGTTCAAGTGGCCAAGGTTCTATAAAAGTTGCCAAACATGCTCTAAATATCCAAACAATGGTTAAGAAAAAGTACAATTCTTTAGCTTCTTTGTTTTCACCTAAAGCTCTTTTTCCCCATATAATTGAAAGTAAACTACTTCCAAATAATAATAATGAGAAACAATAATTAGTGTAATCTATTCCAACAATCAAGTTTCTATATTGCATTGGTAGATAGCTATACCATTGAAACATAATTGGAACAAAAAAGTGCCATAATCCAACTAACATACTCATAATTGTTGATGTATAGTATAATATATTGTATTTTTTCATATAATTTTTCCTCCATATTCTTTTCTATTATGTTCTGTTATTTTCTATTATTTTATATTAATTTTTCAAAATTTCGTTGGCTATAATATATTCTTCTTATCTCCATTATATTATCTTTTACAACATAAAATATTGAATATTTTTTTACATTGATTTTATAATATTTAATTTTTTCTTTTGAAATAGTTTTAAAAACTTCATATGATTTTGGAGCATAGCTTCTTATTTCTATTTGTTTTACAACTTCAGTATAGAAATCATCTGCTGCTATTTTATTTTTTAATTCATATGTAATGTAGTATAAAATATTATTAAATTGTGAAATAAATGTAGGGAGATATCTTATTTCGTATTTTTTATTTGCCATCAATTATCCTCCTTGCCATTTGTTTCATTTCTTCATGTGTATAATAATTAGTATTTGGATTTTTAGCTTCTATTTCTGCTTCTTCTAATGCTTTATCTATATCTCCTGTTCCGAATTTAACTTCTAGATCTTTAGTCTGATCTAAATTCTTTAACATTTCTGCATATTTTTCTAAACTTAACACTACCATTGATCCATATCCATTTTTCGTTAAATAAACTGCTTCATCCTCTTTTAAAACCAAATCCTCTATCTCTGGATATTTATTTCTCAAATCTGACACAGGTCTAATATTAATCATAATTTTCACTCTCCTTGATTTTGATTATTGCTATTTTATCATAATTTTATCATAATTTCAATTAATTCTTATAAATCGTCAATCTGGTTGTTACTAGATAATAGTTTACGTGGAATGCTATATAAGAAATAGTGATATATAAACCATTATTTAGTAACATCTGGTTAATATGCATACTTATTTTGAATTTTTTATTCTTCTTAATCTCAAAGCATTTAATACTACTGTTACACTACTTAGCACCATACTAATACTTGCAATCATTGGATTTATAGATATCCCTATTGGTTTTAATACACCAACTGCAATTGGTATCATCAAGCAATTATAGAAAAATGCCCAAAATAAATTTTGCTTAATAATTCTTACTGTTTTTTTGCTTATATTTATTAAATCAAGTATACAATTTAAATCATTTTTAGTTAAAATAACATCTGCCGAATCCATTGCTATATCTGTTCCATCATTTACACTTACACCTATATCAGAACATGCAAGTGCTATACTATCATTTATTCCATCCCCACACATCATAACAAATCTATTTTCTTTTTTTAATTCTTTAATTGTATTTGCCTTGTCTTTTGGTAAAACTTCTGATATTATTTTGTTTATTCCGATTTTTTTAGCAGTGTTTTCAGCAGTTTTACTATTATCTCCTGTTAGCATTATACTTTCTATATTTAGTTTATTCAATTTTTCTATTAGATTTTTCGCTTCTTTTCTTATAATGTCATTTACTCCAATTAATCCTAAAACTATTTTTTCATTTGCTATATAAACAATGCTATTCCCATTTTCAGCTAGTCTTTGCTCATCCACATAATGTTCATTTTGGATATTATATTTTTCTAATATTTTATTATTTCCTATTATTATTTTTTCATTATTAATATAAGCTACAATTCCCATTCCAGATATATTTTCAAAACTATCAATATTTAATAACGATATATTATTTTCTTTAGCATAATCTATAAATGCTTTTGATATTGGATGTGTAGACTTTCTCTCTACACTTCCTGCTAATTGTAATAATTTATTATTTTCAATATTACTATAATTAATTATCTCAGATATTTTTAATTTTCCATATGTTAAAGTTCCTGTTTTGTCAAATATAACAGTATCTATTTTTCTAGCGTTTTCAAGTATTTCACTTTTTTTAACTAGAATTCCATTTGTTGCACATATTCCTTCGCATACAACAATTGCAAGTGGAGTTGCTAAGCCTAAACTGCATGGACACGCTACAACTAATATAGTTACAAATGTTGTAATTGCATTTTCTAGATTTTGGCCACTTATTAAATAACCTAAAAAAGCTATTATTGCAATTAAAATTACTATTGGAACAAAAATTCCCGAAACTTTATCTGCAATTTTTGCAATTGGAGCTTTTGTATTACTTGCTTCAACAACGAGTTTAACAATTTCTGATACAGTTGATTCTTTTCCTATTTTTTCTGCCTTATATTCTAGATATCCATCAAAATTAATACTTCCAGCAATTACTCTATCATCTTTTTCTTTTAGTTTAGGTTTACTTTCTCCTGTAATAAAAGATTCATCTACATGGGCTTTTCCATCTAATATAATACCATCTACTGCTATTTTTTCTCCTGGCTTACATATTACAGTATCACCTTTATTTATTTCATCTAATGTAACAGTAGTTTCTATTCCATTTCTTTTTATTGTAGCTTTGTCTGGTGTAATTGTGACTAATTTACTTATTGCTTCTTTAGTTTTATCTTTACTTAATCCATCAATAAATCTTCCAAGTTTTATAAAATATATTACTATTGCAGTAGATTCAAAATATAAATGCATTAGTTTTTCATGGTTACCATTTAGTACTAAATACATATTATATAAACTATATAAAAAGCTTGTTAATACTCCTATTCCAACTAATGTATCCATATTAGGTGTTTTATGAATTAAATTTTTATATCCATTTTTTAAAATATCAAAACCATAAATCAAAAAAGAAATTGCAATCACAACCATTGCACACATATAATTTATAGTATTTTTATGCATATCAAACAAAGGAATTTGTGGTAATTTAACCATATTTTCCATAGATATATACATTAAAACAATTGCTAAAAATGTAAAAAAAGAAAACACTATTTTTTCTGTTTTAGTTTTTTTATTTAAATCTATTTGTTTAAATTCTCCTAAGCTTTTAAACCCAGCTTTTTTAACAAACTCTTCTATTTGAACTATATTCAATTTCTTTTCATCATACTTTATTGTAGCATTTGCCATTACTAAGTTGACAACGGCATTTTCTATTCCATCTTGCTTATTTAAATATTTTTCTAAACCACTTGAACATGCACTACATGTCATACCATCAATAGATAAAACAATCTTTTTCATAATTATCATCATTTCTTTCTAAAAATCTTTTCGCTGATAACAGTTAGATAATATATATTAATGAATTGATGAGTTCGACCCTTGTAGTAGGTATTCATTCATTCTTCTTACTGATTATGGTTAACAAACTCTATTTTGGTACAGTTTCGAGCCAACTTGGAGAACGGAAGAAATGAATTAATATATATTATCTAACTGTGGTTAGCAATAATACATTTCTATTTAACTATTTCAAATCCTAATTCTTCTATAGCACTTTCAATAGCTTTTTTATCAACTGTATCATCACAAACTATATTTACATTTCCTGAAACATGATCTGCTGAAACTTTTTCTATTCCTTCAATATTTTCTAAAGCATTTTTAACTCTGTTTTCACAACCAGTGCACATCATACCTTTTATACTTAAACTAATTTCTTTCATAATTAAATTCCTTTCTTTCATAGTAACCTTTTCTATACCTTTTATGGTTATTATATCATTTTTATACATTTTAATCCAGCAATTATTTTCAAAAAAGGACCGTCCCCATTTGAAAAAAATTCCATTTTTTGTAAATTTTTTCAAAAAAGGACCGTCCCCAAATGAAAATTATCTTTTGAATAGTGATTTCAATATTTCATTTGCAACTTTTCTTCCTGCAGAATTTAATGCTGCATTTGTTGTTCTTTCTACTTGTTTTCCAACTTTAAATTGCCATGAATTTTTTCTTGCTTTTTCCGCTTCTTTTGCAAGTCTTTCTTCTTCTTTTCTTTGCTTTTCTGCTTCTCTTTCAGCTTCCTTTTCTGCTTTTAATCTTTCTTTTTCTTCTGCTTCACGCATCTTTTGTTCTTCTTTTTCTTTTATAGCCTGTTCTTCAGCTTGTCTTTTTTCTTCCATTTCTTCACTTAATACTTCAAATGCAGAAACTCTATCTACAACAGTATCATACTTACCATTAAACTCACTTTTGGCTATTACCATTAGTCTAATTGAATCATCAATTGCACCCATCATACTTTGAGGTGGAAGTATTGTCGCTTTTTCTACAATGTTAGGCTCACCATTTTCATTCACAAAAGAAATTAACGCTTCCCCTGTTCCTAATGTCATTATTGCTTCTTCTGTATCAAATTCCGGATTTGCTCTAAATGAATCAGCAACCGCCTTTATTACTTTTTGTTCTGCTGGAGTATATGCTCTTAATGTATGTTGAACTTTATTTCCTAGTTGTGCCAAAATATCATCTGGAATATCTTTTGGAGATTGAGATATAAAATATAATCCAATTCCTTTTGATCGAATAAGTTTAACAATTTGTATAACTTGTGTTAACATATATTGTGGTAATTCATCAAATAATAAATGTGCTTCATCAAAGAAAAATACTAATTTAGGTTTATCTAAGTCTCCTACTTCTGGCATATTAGCATTTAAAGTATTTAATAACCATAATAAGAAACATGCATATAATGTTGGTTGTTTATAAAGTTCTACACTATGTAAAATATTTATATTTCCTAATCCATTACTATTTACTTTTATTAAGTCATTTATATCTATTGCAGGCTCTCCAAAGAAATAGTTTCCACCTTGTTCTTCAAGCATAACTAAGCTTCTTTGAATTGTTCCTACACTCTGTGATGCAATATTTCCATAACTTATTGTGTATTCTTTACTGTTTTCTGCAACATATTGAAGTAATAGTCTTAAATCTTTTAAATCTATAAGTTCATATCCATTTTCTCTTGCTATTTTAAATACAATTGCAAGCACTCCCTCTTGTGTTTCATTTAAACCTAACATTCTTGATAAAATTGTTGGCCCTACACTTTGTAGAGTTGTTCTTATTGGATGACCTGATTTTGCAAATACATCCCAAAATACTGTTGGAAAACCCTTATACCCAAAATCTTGAATTCCTATATTCTCAAGTCTTTCTTTTATTTTTTCATTTTCTTCTCCAGGCATACATGTACCTGCTAAATCTCCTTTTATATCTGCTAGAAATACTGGTACTCCCATACTTGAAAAGCTTTCTGCCATAACTTTAAGTGTTATTGTTTTTCCACTTCCTGAGGCTCCTGTAATTAATCCATGTCTATTGGCTTTATTAGGAACTATAAATAATTCTTTTTCTTTATTTTTTCCAATAAGAATTTTATTATCTATATACATTTATATCTCCTCCTTTTACCAGCATTCTATCATATTTATTAATGTTAATCAATATTTTAATCTAGATTTAGACTAACCTGTTCAATAATATTCTCATAAAACAAACTTGAAATGTTAGATGACATAGCCAATTTACAATTCCATTTCTTGGCTTTTTCAACTTTATCTTTTAATTTTGCACGAATTTCTAAAGGTATTGTAATATCTTCATCTGCTTTTATTTCAACTGAGCATTCCCTATTATTGTTATGTTCTTTATTATTGTCATACAAACTAAATACCACCCCCTTATTATCAAACCAAAATTCATATACATACATAAATGATCCATCATTATATGACTTTATTTTCTCAAACTCACAAGTCGACACTCCTTCAATATCACTAAAGCATTTTGATCTATAAGTAGCTCCAGTCTTTGGACCATTTCCCCTATTATGAAAATTCACATAAGTAGGTCCTTTTAAAAATTTTGAAAAAGCTGAATTATCTTTATCAACTGGGGCTATATTTTTATAATCTGTATTAGTAAACATACTCTTAATAAAATTCTCTTCTATTCTAGATCTTTCTCTATTACTACCTTTTGGTGAAAATTCCACTTCGTATATGTGTGATGCATTTTTTCCTTTAGATTTATCATCTTTTGTCAATATTTTATTTGACATACTAATCAAATCTATCTTATCATCTAAAATTACATATTCTTCTGCAAGCGTGTTTTCTTGTGAACTATTTTTCTCAGTTTTTGTTATTGTTAATTCAAACCTAAAATTATCCTGATAATAACACTTAATATTAGCATTAATCTCTATTATATCACCTTTATGATAAGGCGATGTATCACTTCCTTCTCCTACATATTCATATTTATATGTCTCATCACCTTCTATATATTCATTTGATTCTTGATTATCTTTAATAGTTTTTGTTGAAGTTATATGCCCTCCAATACTATATAAGCAATCCATTAAGTCTTTTTCTCCCTTTACTATTTCTTTTACAACTGTAGGCTTTCCACCAAAAGGAGAGATTTTGTATTTTTTTAAAACATCATCAAGTATTCTAACTTGATGTTCATATTTCATCAATATAGTTTCATCTACTATTTCTGTACTTTCTTTAATTTCTGGATTTTCTTTCATTATTATTACCACCTTTCTCTTTTATTTAGTTCTTTAATACATAGAATATTATGTATTAAGTAAGATCGCATTTTTTTTAACTTCAAAACCACTTCTTTTTGCAATTTCAATTTTATCTCTTATTTTCTTTTCAATACTTTGGGGTATTCTTTTAATATTTAGATTTGTTTGATAATTAAGAACTGCATCATTACTAGAACCATCTATTTTAAATTCTATATAGTTTCCCAAAAATTCAACTTTATACTGATAAGCTATTTTTGCTTCAATTTTCTCAGGAATTTTATCAATATTAAGCAAACCTCCTAGTACCAATATTTCAGTTTCCAAAATAGGTATTCCTTCTGTAATATTGTCTATTCTTTTAGATGTATATAAATTTCCGAATTTAGAGCCATTTATTATTTGTGCAAAACCACCCATATCTTCATCATGATAAGTTACTATATCAATTATAAATTTTCTTTCTGGAAATGATAAAGCTCTCTTTATAGAATTGGGATATTTTTTCATTTTATATATTTGCATCATTCTTAAATAGTTAGATTCTTTATTGACTAGTCTCTGTTTGTAATACATATCAACTAACTCTACACCTCCTGTTGATACAATATATTCTTTTACTCTTATTATTTCTTTTAAATCTTTTTTCTTAATAAACAATTCTAAGTTTTTGGCCGAACTTTCCTCGTTTTCATATATTTTTAATTCTACTAAATTACTATTTTTGAACTTAATGTAAAAACTAATCATTCCATAATGTAATTCTACACAATTATGTTCCAGGTCTAATGTGTTTATAGCCTTATAATATTCTTTTTCATTAAAACTAGGATATTTCTTTAAAATATTATATATAGATATATATATTCTATCTAAATTTGGTATAATCGTTTTTTCCATAGTCTTCACTTTCCTTTCTTTTTAGTATAAAAAAAGAATGTAATTGCCCACAATGGTATTTATAAATCTTTACCATCAAAAAAATCTCTATATAAAAATAAATATAGAGATTTTTGCATTACATTCTTTTTTCGTTGTCTAAATTTGGATTTTTTTATAATATCCAGTTCCTATAAAAGCTTTTTATGTATCACAATTTATCCCTATATTATTTTAATAATAGAGATAAGAGTGCTAATATGAAATTGCTTTTTCTAGTTGCCTTTGACATTATAAAAACCCCCTTAATAATTTATTAGCAATAATTCTAACATAATTATATACATTTGTCAATACTTATTGTCAATTTCTGTTTTGTAAACAATTGCTACTTGTTGGATTTTTTATTTATATCCTGTCTTCTTAATAATTTTATTACTTATTTCTTTTACACTATCTGGAACCACATAATTCTCATCACCATATATTTCTTTATGTAATTGTAGTACATTGCTCTCTAATGTAATTGGTGGTCCGTAGAAATCTCCATTTTCCCATCCTTTAGTTTTATATGGCCATCCAAATGTATTAGTTATTTTTAATCTAGTAAATCCTAAAAGATCTTTTTTAGGAATGTTTGTCATTACTTCTGGAAGTAATTTATCTGCTAAATCACTCATCTCTTTTAAACTCAACTTTTTAATTTTATCACATGCAGTAGTTAAAACTTCTCTCATTCTTTCTGTTCTTTTATAATCCCAACCTTCTGTATATCTTATTCTACAATATGCAACTGCTTGAACTCCATTTAAATGTAAAAATCCAGGTTCTTTTATTAAAATCATTTCTTCAGGTTTTTGAGCAACTCCTGCTGTATCTTTTATATAATTATTAATATATTTTAATTCATCAGCATCAACATCTATATCTACTCCACCAATTGCATCTATAATGTCTGACAATGAACTAAAATTAACTTGTGCATATTCTGTTATATTTAAATCTAAATTCTTATTTATTGTTTTTAAAGAATTTTCTATACCATTATAATATGCTTGATTTACTTTATTTAAAATTGTTTTTCCATCTAATTCCATCTCTAAATATGTATCTCTATAGATTGAAAATAGAGTTACCTCTTTTGTTTCATTATTAATTACTGCAACCATAATACAATCTGTTCTATAATCTGTAGCATAATCATCATATCTAGAGTCATTTCCAAATAATGCTATTGTTCTATATCCTTTACTTGGACCTTCATCAACTTCTATTTTTGCTTCTTCTTTTTCAACAGTATTCTCAATATTTGAATTAGTTTCTGTAGTGTCACTTTCTGCAGTATTTTCTATATTAGCTTTCTTTTCTGTTTTATTACTTTTGTATAAAAAAAATCCACCTACAGTTAGCAATCCTAATAAAATTAAAATAAATATTGTTAATAATACTTTTTTCATGATTAATCTCCTTATTCCTTTTATTTTCATATTATACTATATCATTTTTAATGCATTTTATCAATAAAAAAAATGTAATTTCTAATCTTATAGTTACAAGTTAATGGTATGATATATATAAGAAATAGTTATATATAAATAATCTTCAAAGTTTCTCGGCTCAATACGAAGTGATATCATTTCTAAAATATAAATTAACGAGCCTCTCGCTGCTCTTGCTTCGCAAGCCATCGCTTCCTCATTAATTTATATTAAAGAAATGATTATCCCTTCTCCAATCACATTCGAAACTTCTTAGATTATTTATATATAACTATTTTTTTTATTTTTCTAATGTAAACCATTATCTAGTGACATCTTATGTTATACTATTATACTTTTCAAGAGCACTAGTATAAAATACTAGTGCTCCTTTTTATTGGATTTCTTCTAAGTACTCTGTTATATATGTTTTTCCGCTTATAACTTCTGAACCAGTCGTAACTTGTGAATTTGTTTCTAAATCATCTATTGTTCCTGAAATACCTCCTGTTCTACCTTTTATAATTCCATCATAAAAGTTTATAGTACCTAAATTTTTTAATCCATATGTTTCACCTCTTATATCAGGTTTTTCAGTATTTATACTTCCATTTTTAGTTCCTAGTGTTAAAGTTCCATCGTTAGAAATCGCTTGTTGTTTTGTTCCTATTATAGTTCCTCCTGTTATTGATATAGTACCACCTGATAGGTTTTGAACTGTAGCTCTTTCTAATGTAGTAGTATTGTCTGATGGTGTTCCTGTTGATGAACCACTAAGATATGCATCTCCTGATATATATACAGTACCTCCTCCATAATTGTAAATAACTTGCTTTGAGCCTGTTCCTATTAGTCTTCCTCCATTTATATTAAGTGTTGCTCCTTCTTGATTATTAATAATAGTATTATTGTTTGATTGAATATTTCCATTTGAGATTGTTAAGGTTCCTTTATTTTCTATTATTACAGAACCTTCACTATTACTTAAAGTATAGTTTTGTAAATTTAACACTATGTTTTGACGTGTTTTAATTGTAATAGCTTCAGCTGTATTCTTTAATAGTGTTACTGTTGTTGCAGTATTATTTGCTGAAACTGAGTCTATTGCTGCTTTCAAAGAAGAATAAATTCTATTATTTACTTCAGCTACCTGAAGTTGTGCCCAATGAGCATAAAATGTTATATCATTATTTATAGTAGTATTAGATGTAATTTGCTCTCCTCCTTCAGTATACCATCCATCAAATATATAATTTGTTCTAGTTGGTTCTGGAAGAGTTCCAACAGGTTCACCTGTTTCAACATATCTTATATTATCAACTAAAACTCCCCCATTAGGATTAAATGTTACAGTTTTTAAGCCTGTTGCCAAAATCAAATAGGCTGTCTCATATGTTTGACCATTTATTATTTCATTTGAATGATTAATATTATATCCATTTTCAATATTTATTATCTTTGCTGTATTATTAACTGCTTGATTTTTACCTTTTATAATTCCATTATAAAAACTATAATTAGAATCAGAATTCACTCCAATTGTAGCTCCTTGTATAACAGGTGTAGTAATATCTGGATTTCCATCTTCTGTTCCAATTACCATTGTACCAGCATTATTTACACCTTGAAATCCTAAAGATTCTATTGTTCCTCCAGTAATTGTTAATGTTCCTTGAGCTAAGTTTTGAACAGCAGCTCTTGGATTCTTTGCACCTTGAGCACTTGCAGAACTTATATAAGCTGAACCTGTTATTAATACTGTTCCTTTGTCATTATAAAGAGCCTGTTTTCCATCTCTGTTTGTCATCTGAATTGTCCCGCCACTAATGGTTAAGTTTCCTGTTTGTTTATTGTTAACTGCTCCATCTGATGTAGAAGGTGAAATTAGATTTCCATTTGAAATTTTAACAGTTCCGCTATTTTCAAGTAAGCAACCACTAGTAATAGTTATAGTATAATCTTGAAAATCAAAATTTATATTCTTACCATTTGCAACAGTAAGGTTCTCCTTAACATTTGTAAGTAACTTGACTGTAGTTTCAGTATTATTTGTTGGAACTGCACCTATAGCACTTTGTAGAGTATTGTAATATGTTCCATTAATCTCTGCAACCTTACCTTGTATCCATTTTGCATATAATGTGATATCTGTTGTAATAGGTGTTGTAAAATCAAAGTAAACATCATTTTCATCAGCCCATCCTAAAAAACCGTTTCCAGCTTTTATTGGATTTGCAGGTTTATCTATACATTCTCCATTTGGTACATTTACAACATTCGTAACTCCATCTATATCAAAAGTTACATTTACACTTTCTCTTTCTCCTTCGATTAATATATTTCCTGTAACATCTGGAATTGTAAGAGTCCCATTAATATATGTATAATCTGTATCTTTGATTAATATATTTCCTCCCATCCTGACAGTATCTATAGAAGGAGGATTTGAAAATGTATATGTAAATGTATCCATATAGTTAACAGTAGATGGATATGATGATGAGTTTGGAATATACATATAAATTATATCTAGTTGTCTTCGTTCTCCTGCTGCACTTCCATTAATTGTTAGTTGAGTAGTATATAAAGCATAAGAGGTTGAGATGGAAATAAGTAATATAAATAGTATAACAGATATATGCCAAGATTTAATTGATTTTTTTCGTCTTCTAATCTTGTATTTCACTCCTATAACCTCCTTGTAATCGAGTAGAGGATAATTCTTAATGAATTTTTCCCCTCTCACACCACCATACGTGCCGTTCGGCATACGGCGGTTCAATTTATATTAAATATGAACTTTTTCATATTGGTCTAGTAGAAATACTAGACCTCTTTTTCTTAATCTCTCGTTATTAATAGCAAATTGTATATATGTGGTTTTGCATATTTGATAATATCCTTTTCTTGTGTTAGCACAATTAAATGCTAATTCGTGTGTTAATCCTAGTTGTCTCAGTGCTTTATATCTTCTTAATGTCTTCTTCCATTGTTTCCATATCACAACTCTAATTCTTGTTCTAAGATGTTGGTCTATATCAATTATTTTCTGTCTCATATTTGCTATTCTAAAGTAATTTATCCAACCTCTTACTACATAATTTATTTTCTTTATTCTATTATCTAGGCTGATGCTCCAACTTCTATCAGTTAACTGTTTTAGCTTACTTATTAGCTTTTGATATGATTTTAAGTGTGGCTTTGGTTTCCATTGTCCCTTAGGACTCTTCCAAAAACTAAAACCTAAATATTTTGTTTTGGTTGGTCTTGTTACTTTACTCTTTTCTGCATTTACTTTTAATCCTAGTTTCTTTTCAATAAATTTTGTTATTGATGTCAAAACTCGATTTGCTGCTTTTTCACTTTTAACAAGGATTATACAATCATCTGCATATCTAACAAAGTTTAGTCCTCTTGCCTCTAATTCTTTATCTAGTTCATTCAGCATTATATTACTTAGTAATGGACTTAAGTTTCCACCTTGTGGTGTTCCAACATATGTTGGTTTTACAATTCCTTTTTCCATTACTCCTGCACTTAGATATTTCCTTATTAAAGATACTACATCTCCATCTGTTATTGTTTTTCCTATTATTGTTATTAATTTATCTTGGTTTACTGTATCAAAGAATTTCTCTAAGTCAATGTCTACAATCCATTCATAACCATCATTTAGATATTCTAATGCCTTTATTACTGCTTGCTCACAACTCCTTCCTGGTCTAAATCCAAAGCTGTTATCATTAAATTGTTTTTCAAATATTGGACTTATTACCTGGAATATTGCCTGTTGTATTATTCTATCTGTTACTGTTGGTATTCCTAGATTTCTCATCTTCCCATTTTCTTTTGGTATTTGAACTCTCTTTACAGGTTGTGGCTTATATCTTCTTTTTCTTATTTGATTTTTAATTCTGTCTCCATTTTCTTTAAGATAATCAAATTCTTCTTCAACTGTTATACCATCTACACCTGCTACTCCTTTGTTAGCTACAACTTTCTTGTATGCCTTGTTTAAATTGTTTGGATTAAGAATTTCTTCTAAAAGTTCCATATCTTGTTTCCTCTTTTCCTTTCTGTAGATAGATAAAACCTTGATTTTGAGTAACCCTCTGAGATACGCTCATACTTTCCTCATTAACACATTCTAATTATTATCTATCACTAAATTTTAGGTAGTGAAAACACTACAAATTGTTCAGCCCTTCGAAAAAAAAATTTCCTACTATAGCTTCTGCTGACTACTTGTGATAAACCTTTTTCGACCATATTTCACGGCGTACTCCTCGTCGTTTCCATTGCTACTCTATGTCCACAAGTCCTCACAGGGTAAGCCTCTTAACTTTCATTCTTTACTCGCTTAATTTACTGCATAAGGTTACGTATATCTTTTAGGCTTTGGCTTGTTGAGTAGCCTAACCTACTTATACAGCCTTAGTATTAAGTTTTTGTACATCGAGCCAGAATTTTGATACACACTTCCTCCACTTCCACCTCACGATGGATAGCTTGTGCTTCTCTATGTGGTTGGCGATATATACCTCCACTACGGACTTTCACCGATTAGTTAAGCGACATGCCTGTCGCACTCA
>DGSM01000013.1 GCA_002393975.1 Clostridiales bacterium UBA4362 | reverse complement strand
CAAAAGCAATTGACGCAAAAAGTATACTTAATAACGAAAGTTTAGTTGGCGTTAAAGTGAAGAAACTAGATACCGCTAAAAATATTACTAAAGATACTAGTAAAGAAACTAGTATATATTTTTTGAAATCTACTGGTAAATCTGCTGCAACTTTTCCATTTTGTCCATTAATAACTGCATAATGAATGTTTTTCTCCGCCTTGTCTCTAGCTGCCATAAAATAAACTGGATACATACCAATTTTGACACTATCTACATATAAATCTACAGTTGGAGATTTACATCCATATGCCCTAAGCTCTTTATATTTTTTTAGTTTTTCTTTACTATCATTCTTTACTATATTCTTTGCGTCACTTAAATATCTATCTTTATCCATATCAAATGAGTCTGCATAAAAACCTGCAATATAAGCTGGATTAAAGTCAACAGCATCTCTATAATCAAATGGTATTGCTGTACTAAAATTATCATAATACTTTAAAACTAAATCATATGAAATACCTTTATAAGATATATCTCCATCTGCTTCTACTTTGTACTTATTATAATAGCTATAGTTGCCCTTAGTATATGCATATAATTCTCCTGAATTTTCAAACTTGCCTTTATAGCCAAAATTATATACTCCATATGGCATATAGATTCCTCTAAATTTATCAATAACCACATCATCTTTTAAGTATTTAGGAGCAAAAAAGAATTTAGAAACCTTCTTTTTATATTCTGCTATAGCTTGTTCTTTAGTTATCTTAAAAGGAATAATTACATCAGGATTATTATGTTTTACCATTCTATCTTCTAAAGCACTTTGTGAACCACAATAACTGCAAAAAGTTACTGCTGTATCATCTAATGTAAACAAAGTTGCTCCGCATTGCTTACATTTATATTCTTTACCTTCATAACAATTTTCATCTTCTTCTGATAAATCATTGCTTGAGTAATTCTTTACGACATTAGGTAAAAATGTACTCGAACATTGCTCACATTTTAAAAGTTGAATAGCTTCATTAAATTTTAATTGTCCTCCACAATTTGAACATTTAAACATGTTCACCTCCATATTTTAATTAATCCATGTGTTAAAAACTTTAATAGTAGACTTCTCTTTTCTTTCTAAATATGAAAACAGAGTATCTAATACTCCTTTCATTATTTTGCATCTATAATCATTTTGATTCAATAATTGCATTTTTTTAGTATGTGCATAATTTGTTACTGGACATGTCCCACAAAAAGGCATATATGCACATTTTTTACAACATTCTGTGCTTTCTAAACATGAAGCTTTACATACTTCTTTGGTAAGATCCTTCTCTAGTAAATCTTTATAATTACTATCTAATACATTACCTAAAAAGAATTTTTTATCCCCCATCTCGGCTAGCATTCTTCCTTCATCACAAGTGTATATTTCTCCATTATAATAATATGCTAATTGTCCTATTGCTGCACCACATGGAGATCTAAGTTCCATATAATTTTTATCTTCACTATTTATTATCTTTGATAATAGAATATTAGAGATGTTTTCTGATAAAAAATATCCTTTTTTATTAATATCTATTATATACTCTAAGGACTTTTTATAAAACTCTATAAATTCTTCTGGAGAATATCCAATCTTTTCCCAATTCTTATCTGCTTTTCCGCAAAATTGTAAGTTGCCTTAAGGAAATGGAATGTAATCCAAGTTTTACATATTCATCAATAATTGCTTTATATTCATTTAAACTATATTTTGTAGTTGTTAATAAAGCATTAGTTCTAACTTTTAATTCTTGCAACTTTTTAAGATTAGTAACTGTAGCTTTATAAGAATTTCCCCCTTTAAATGGTCGATTTTCATTATGAAGTTTCTCATTTCCATCTATTGAAGTACAAATAGAAATGTCATTCTTTACTATAAACTCTATCATTTCATTATCTAATAAAGAAAGATTTGAAACTATAGAGTATTCTATCTCTTTCGGTGTATCTAAATCTTTATTTTTCTTTTTAGAATACTCTACTATATATTTTATTATCTTAAAATTAGTTAAAGGTTCTCCTCCCTGAAATTCAAATGTCAAGAATTTCGAAGGAGCTTGAAGTGCTATATCTACAGCTTTTTTAGCCGTATCTTCATCCATTAAATAATTATCTTTTTGGTCAAGCTCTCCTGCTTGGCAGTATATGCAATTATAATTGCAATTTTTGCTGACAACAAAGATATGTAATACTGTTAATTCATCTAGATAACCTTTATATTGTTTTAATTTATCATAATTACAATTTATGAATTCTCTAGAATCACAAGTATAGATGAACTTATAATTTTCCAATTCTTTAAATACTTTGCTTGGTAATGGTTCATTGTTTACTATCTTCTTAAAGTTTCTCTCACTTATAAATGTAAAAAAGCCAAACTCATTTGTAAGTAAGTATTTTTTATTAAGTTTTTTAAAGTTAAAATAATACTTCTTATACTTCTTCATCTCTATTTATTATTCTATTGTACCAATTTTCTCCAAGAGCTTTTTTGTAAATTTCAGCTCTTATATCTTTTGACTCTTCTTCTATTATTTTTTTTGCTTTTTCTTCTATATCATTATCTTTCATTGTAATTATAGATTTTCCTTTTATCTTTATAATTATTTTATCTAAACTTTATCTAAACTATCTATTTTTATATTATAGATGCCTTTATTTTTTGTCAATTATTTTAGATACAATATCAATTTATTATTAAATAGTACGTGTGTTTACATAACTTGCTTTTGCTTCAAAAGAGTGCTATAATACTATATTGAAGCACGTTCACAAATATGTTGGCAGTTTAATGTCAACATCATAGCATATGAATTGTTAGAAAGGAAAAGACAACATGAGTGAAAAGAAGACTCGGAAAGGTCATCGTTCAGAACGCGTAAAACGTTTAATTGATGACTTTCATCATGATTTCATGAGTGGCCTTTCGATTGCAGAAATCGAAGAAAAACATGATGTATCAAAAGGCTATGCATATGGACTTCTTGATGAAATTGCTGCAAAGAATGGTGTAAGCAAAG
>DGSM01000047.1 GCA_002393975.1 Clostridiales bacterium UBA4362 | reverse complement strand
CTAGCATTAGGTGATAATAAAGACAATGAATTAGGAAAGATTATTACTAAAAAACCAATAGAGGCAACTGAGGAAGAAAAACAAATAAATTCTAGATCAAAGAGTGCAAAACTTAGAATTTTTGAAAAGAACTAAAGAAAAGAGGTGAACAATTTAATGGTAGACTACCTAGAAGATACTAGGAAAAAGAATAAGTCTAAATCAATCAAGACCAATTCTCGTAGTGGGTCTACTATTAATGGTGCACGTAAGAAAACTACAGTAGTAACAGTTACCAAAAAAGGTACTAAGTCAAATACAAATCAAAATAAAGTAAAAAAGAGTATTATTACTAGAACACCAAAGAAGACTAAGGCAAAGGTTGCTACAACAACAAGGATACAAACTACTCCTTATAGAACCAAAAAAGTTACTAAAACAAAAGCTCCTAAAATCAATAGAAGAGAAATTGTTAAAGATATAAGTAACAGAGACATTAAAGCTTTTGAACAAAGAGAGAAACTAAGAAGAGCAGATGTTAGAAAGAATGTATCACTTGTATTTAAAGTGTTAGCTGTTCTTGCTGTTTTAGGAGTTATAACTTATAGATATACATTGATAAATGCAAGCCTTGCAGAAAAAGAATCTTTAAAGAATGAGCTTGAATCTATTAATAAAGAAAATGCACAACTTGAAGTTACAATTGAATCAGGAATGAGCATAAGCATGATAGAACAATTAGCAAAAGAAAATTTAGGAATGCAAAAGCTAGATAATAATCAAAAAGTCTATATTAATCTAGATAAGAAAGATTATACTGAAAGTAGCCAAAACAATGTATTAATAAATACAGAGTCTTGGTGGGATAAATTTATAAAAGTGCTTAAAGGAAAATAGAAATCAATATTTTATTGAGAAATCACTTGCAAGTTGCTACAAAAAGTGTTATAATGGTTATCGTTATAAGAATGACTAGAAGAGGGAGGTGCCAGAGGTATGCCAAACATAAAATCAGCTGTAAAAAGAGTTAAAGTATCAGAAAAGAAAACTTTACAAAATAGCATGATTAAATCAGCTACAAAAACAGCTATTAAGAAATATGAAGAAGCAAATGCTAACAAAGATCCTAATACTGTAGAATTATTAAATGCAGCTAAGAAACAAATTGACCATGCTTGTTCAAAAGGCGTTATTAAGAAAAATACTGCTTCAAGAAAGAAGTCAAGATTAGATAAAAAACTTGCTGTTGAAAAAACTGCTGCTAAGAAAGCTGCTCCAAAAGCAACAAAGACTGAGAAAGCAGAAAAAACAGAAAAACCTAAAACAGCAAAAAAAGAATCTGCAAAGAAAGCAGATAAAGAATAATTAGAATTAATTAAGCTATCCGAAAGGATAGCTTTTTGTTTTGAGTTAACATGATTGCTTATTACTATAATTCTATTAACAGAAAAAAAGAGAATATCTTGCGATATTCTCTTTTAATATAGTAGTTCGATAATTTCAATAATTAAACTATGCTTCTGGTTCTACTAAACCAAAGTTTTTACCATCTTTAAGTTTGTAAATAACATTTACTTGATCTGTTTCAACATTGATGAAAGGTAAGAATTTATTCTTTGGATCTCCTTGAAGAATTAGTTTAGCATCTTCAGCAGTTAGTGGTTTGATGCTATAATATAAAGTTTTAATAACTTCACTTTCAACATCTTCATCATCATCTAATTGAGATGCTTCTTTAAGTCTGATAGATTCAGTCATATTTGTTTTATCTCTCTTAGATTTGTTTTTTCTGATTTGTCCTTCAAGAATATCTATATCTTTATCGATTGAAGAATATAAGTCTTTGCTTGCAGTAACGGCTTTAAATACTTGACCATTTACTGTTACTCTAAGTTCAGCAACTTGTTCATTGCCTTCTATTCCAAGAGTTGCAACTACATCGTAATTGTCTCCAAAATATTTTTCTAATTTACTTACTTTTTCATTAACATAGTTTTTGATTGCATCTGTAATTTCAAAATCTTTACCAGCAAAATTTAAATTCATGATAATTCCTCCTATATAGAAATTTTGATTTGCCCTTTGTTAGGCTATTATATATAAATTTTCTCCAAAATTCAAGAGATTACAATAAATATAGTCCTAAATGCAAGAAACCTAAAAGAATTAGTATTCCACAATATGATAATTGAATAAGAGCATAAGTTTTAATAGAATCTTTTTCTTCCTTTGATTTTAGAAGGCTTCTTACAGCTAAATATGTATAAATAAAGCTAATTACAGTTGCAAAATTTAATACAGGATCTGTAACAAAATGAGAAGTTGAACTAAATAGGTCAATCATTTTGAATAAATATCCTAAAATAAGTGGAAATTGTGCAAAAGTAATATTAGTAATAGTTTTAGATAAGCTCTTTGCTTCTTTTGATTCATAAATATATGTAATAATAGATAAAACTATTATACTGCAAAATGGCTTTACTAAGCTTCCTATAGCTCCTAAAACATCAACAAAAGCAGTGTTCCAAGCCCATTGGGTTGAACCAACTTTGCTAACAAAGCTAATAACAGTCCAGAAAATAAGAACAAATAAGGCTATTTTTAAAGAACCATTTCTTTTAGCATTTGCAATTCCCTCAAAAGCATCGATTGGATCAATAAAAAGGGAAGAGAGGTGCTTAGTAGTCTTTTTCGTGTCTTGTTTTATATTAGGATTCTTTATTGAACGTTTTACACTATTAAAAGTATCTTTAGCTTCATCACGAACATCTTTTGCAGTATCAGTAACGGCTTTAAAATGAGTGTCTTTAAATTTTTCATCTTTTGGCATAGGAGTTCCTCCATAAAATATAAATAATTTCAATCATATTATACGATAATAGGAAAATTTTTGCAAAAAAGTATTGCATTTTTTTAAAATAATAGTATAATTATTTTGAAAGGTCAAAGAAAGTCAAAGTCAATTTTGAAGAAAGGAGGTAACTTTATCTAAT
>DGSM01000135.1:9452-13673 GCA_002393975.1 Clostridiales bacterium UBA4362 | reverse complement strand
AGAAAAACTCAAATTGAAAAAATTCAAAAGGAAATAGAAAAGATTCAAAAGAAGATAGAAGAACTTATTACAGAAAAAGAAAACTTTGAAGAGTTTAACAAAGATCTTCTTTCAAGACTTGAAAAACAAAATAATGAAATATCCGATTTTGAAATTGAGTTTGCTAAAAATCAAGAAAGAGTAAATTCTATTAATTCTAAAATTTCAGAGCTTGAAGAAAATAGAGACAAAACAAAGAAAAGTATAGCTGATGATAAAGAAGAATTAAACAAATTAAGAGAAGAAAAAGCAAAGATAGAAGAAAAAATAGAAGATACTAATAAGAAGATTCAAGAACTTAGTGACAAAGTAAATGAATTTGTTTCTAAAAATAAATTAGATCATGATTATATAGACAATTTAAATCAAGACATAACTAATTTAAAAATAAGTGTTTCTTCATTTGATGAGAGTAATGTTTCGATAAAAGAAATTGTAGCTAGAATAGAAAATGACATGGCAAAAGAAACTAAAGCTATTAAAAATGGTGAAGAACAAATTGAAAAATTAACACATAACAATGATGAATTACAAAAAATAATAGTAAGCTTTAAGAAAAATATTGAAGAAATAAAAGAGCAAGTAGAAGGAAGTACAGATAAATTAGCTGAATTAAAAAACAGTAGAGATAGCCAAAATAAAGAAGTAGTTTTAGTAGAACAAAAAATAGAAGGACAATTTGAAACAATTCAAAAGGTTAAATCAGAAATAATAAAGATTGATAGTAAAGAAGAAAATATTAAACAAAACATTACTGATTTAACAAATGACTTATGGAATGAATATGAAATTACTCCTAATAATGTAGAACAATATGAAGAGATAAAGAATCCTCATGAAACAGAAAAACAAGTAAACAAATTGCATGAGCAAATAAAAGAATTAGGGGATGTAAATGTCGGAAGTATAGAAGAATTTGCAAAAACTCAATCTAGATATGAAACAATGAATGAGCAAAGACTTGATTTGGAAACTACAATTGCAAAACTACATACTGTCATTATAGACATGACAAATACTATGAAAAAACAATTTGCTGAAAAATTTGTGCTAATTAATAAAAATTTCAAGGAAGTATTTAGTGAATTATTTGGTGGAGGAAAGGCAGAAGTATTCTTAACTGATGAAGAAGATGTTTTGAAATCAGGAATAGAGATTAAAGCTGAACCACCAGGAAAGAAATTGCAAAATTTACAACTTCTTTCAGGAGGAGAAAAATCACTAACTGCTATTGCTTTATTATTTGCAATTTTGAAAATAAATCCTGCACCATTTTGTATATTAGACGAAATTGATGCAGCATTAGATGATGTAAATGTATATAGATTTGCAGAGTATTTAAAGAAATTTTCAAAAGATACACAATTCTTAGTAATTACACATAGAAAAGGAACCATGGAAGCGGCAGAATCAATATATGGTGTTACTATGGAAGAAAATGGAATTAGCAAGTTATTATCTATAAATTTGAAGAGGTAAAACTAAATGGCAAATAAGTCAAAAGATAAAAAAGAGAAAAAAAGAATAGTAAATAAAAACTTTATAGTTTTTTTAATAATCTTGGCAATTTTTTTAGGAATATTGTTCTTTCTTCCGGTGTTCAATATAACGAGTATTCATATTACAAATAATAAAAAGACACCTAATCAAGAAATAATAAATGCCGCAGGATTACAAGAAGGAAACAATATTTTTAGAGTAGTATCATATATTGTTGAAGAAAAAATAGAAAGTTTACCATATGTAAAAAATGCACATATTACTAAAAAGTATCCTTCAACTATAAATATTGAAATTGAAGAACGTGAAGCAAAATATGTTATTGAATTGGATGATGGATTTATACTTATAGATGATCAAGGCTATGTATTAGAAAAAGTTCTTTCTAATGATAATGGAAATGGAAGACTTCTAATAAAAAATATGGAACTAGATGAAGAAGAAATGACACCTGGAAAAAGACTTAGTGAGCATAATTTATTTAAACTAAATGATATAGTAAATATTTTAGAAGAAGCTAAACAATATTATGCAGATGAAGGAAAAACAATAACAATAAATAGTATAATAAATGAAATCACCATAGATAATAGTGAATATATTTTATATAGTTCTAGTGAATTAAAAAGTATATATATTGGAAATGCAGAAAACTTAACATTAAAAATGCAAAATTTGCAAAAAATTCTAGTTTATGAAAAAGGAAATGAAGGAAGCATATATCTAAATATGGACTTTTTGAAAAAGAATCCATACTTTAGTCCTAAAATCTGATAAAGGAGATAAATAATGAAAAACATGAAGCAAACAAACTTTAGAATACTGGTTGGCTTAGTTGCAATAATTCTTGCAGCATCGATTACTTTGCAAGTAAGAACAATGAAAAAAGCCTCATCAGAAATTTCATTTGCTTTTGTCAATGATGAATTAAAAGATACTTTGTTATCATGGAGAGAAAGATATCAAGAAGCAGCAAATAATCTTGAAAATTCAAATAAACAATTAGCAGAAGCCAGAAAAAATGCAGCTAGTCGTACACAAGAAACTGAAGAAATTGCAGCTAAACTTAAAATAAATAATATGCTTTTAGGTTTGACAGATGTTACTGGAAATGGAATTCAAATAAAGGTTGAAGATAGTAAAGTAACTTTAATTACTGAAGACATTAATCTATATTTAGTACATGATGCCGATTTAAGAGAGATTTTAAATGAACTTGCAAATGCTGGAGCAGAAGCGGTTGAAATAAATGGAGAAAGAATTGTTGTTAGTACATGTATAACTTGTGCAGGAAATATTATCTCTATTAATGGAACTAGAATCAGTTCACCATTTATTATAAAAGCAATAGGAAATCAAGAAACTTTATATGGTGCAATTACTAGACCAGGTGGTTATATTCAGTTAATGCAAAACCAAACTATTCCTACAGAAGTAAAAAAAGTTCAAAATATTACTATTAGTAAATATAGTGGTGTATTAAAAAGCGACTATATGGAATCAGTAAAGGAGTAGCATATGAAAGAGAAGAGAAAAAGTGATTTAATAGGAGCTATAGCTTCTAGTTTAATAATATTTTTATTTATAGCCTTAATATTTTTACAATTTAAAACTGTAGATGAGACTAAAGAAGCTAATATTGAGGACTTAAGAGATTCAGAACTTCAAGCACAAATTGCACAATATAAAGAAAGATATGAAGACGCAAATAGTCAATATCTAAATAATATGAATCTAATAAATGAATATAATAATCCAACTAGCAATGAAGATAGTGCATCTACAAACACTTTAAATTCAGAATATAAACAATCTTTAAAATTATTAGGACTAACAGATGTTCAAGGACAAGGAATAATAATTACATTAACAGATACCGAAACAGGAACATATAGATCTGAAGATTTAAGATCATTAGTAAATGAATTAAAATATGCAGGTGCAGAAGCAATTTCAATTAATAATAATAGAATAGTAAATCTAACAGATATAGTTACTTTAAACGATAGTTTCATAGTGCTTTATGGTGGTAGTGTTAGAATTACTTCTCCTTATGTAGTAAAGGCTATAGGAGATCGAAAATACTTATCTAGTACATTAAATACTAAAAGTAGTGGATTTGTTGACTTAATGAAAAGCAATGAACTAGAAATAAAAGTAGAAGAAGTAGAAAAAGTAGAAATAAAAAAATATGAGAAAGCATATAGTACTGGCTATATGAGTGAGGTAGATGATTAATGACAACTATTATTATGATATTGGGAATTATTTTAGGAGTTGTTGTTGGTATAGCATTACCAACAATACCATATACAGCATCAAAATTCTTAGCAATTGCTATAGTTGCAGCATTAGACTCTGTTTTAGGAGGAGCTGCATCACGTATAAACAAAAAGTTCAATGCTGGTGTATTTGTTTCAGGTTTTTTCATAAATGCAATTTTAGCAATTTTGTTAACCTATTTAGGAGAAAGACTAAATGTAGATATTTATCTAGCAACAATTATAGTTTTTGTAGGTAGAATATTTAACAACTTAGGAATAATAAGAAGACATTACATTACATTTATTTCAGATAAAATGTCTAAACAAAAGAAGAAAACTAAAGAAGATACCGAAGAAAACAAAGAGAAAGAAAAAGAAAAAGAAGACAACGAAGAAGATGAAGTAAAAGAATAAAAAA
>DGSM01000135.1:0-9396 GCA_002393975.1 Clostridiales bacterium UBA4362 | reverse complement strand
AATAAAAAATAGTTTTAAATATACAAAAGAAAAGAGGAATGTTATCAAAATTATGTTGAGAAACATTCCTTTATCTATTTACAAGGTTGTGTTAACATAAATTAAAGAGAAAATAAAGAATTACTGAGTTAGATAAAATAAAGTATTTACATAAATTAAAATATTACAAGAATGTTACAACAATTTTACGAAAAAAAGTCAGTTTCTATTGACAATGATTTTCAAATAAGATATTCTAACTTGTGTATAAGAATTTGAGACTAGGAGGAGTTTGCTTTGGCCATAGGTGATGTAATTGTCGGCATCGATATAGGCAGTTCTAAGTTAGGCTTAGTTGTCGGTGAAGTCAATAATTTTAATCAAGTACAGATACTTTGCAACACCAAAAAGAAAAGCAGTGGTATACAAAAAGGAGAAATAGTAGATGAGAATGCCTTAGCAGGCAGTATTTCAGATCTTATTAAGGAAGCGCAAAAGGAAATCAATGTAAAAATCAATTCGGCATATATTACTATTCCTGGCAGATTTGTTACTATTGTTCAAAATAGTGTTGAAAAGGAAGCAAAAGATAAATACTCTGGAATCTCATCAAGAGATATTCAACAAGCTTTAATACAAGCATCTAATATAGAAGTTCCAGAGGGCAAACAAGTAATTGACATTGTTACTAATAATTTCATTTTAGACAATGGTAAAAGCACAAATGATCCAGTAGGAGCATTCAGCAATAAATTTACTTTAAATGCTCAAATAATATTAGGAGAGAAAGATTATTTAAGACAATTATATAATGTCTTTAAAAAGGCAAATGTTGATATTGATGGTATAGTACCTATAACACTTGCTGAAAAGAATATAATATTGGATGAGGCAGATCAAAAAGATTCTGTCATGTTGATAGACATAGGTGCACAAAATACGGACTATGGTATTTTTGATGGACAAAATTTTATCTATACCAACGGAATACCTGTTGGAGGTCAAAGCATTACAAACGATTTAAGTATAGTTCTAGATATTTCTGGAGAAGAAGCAGAAAAACTTAAGAAACAATACAACTTAGCACTTAAATCATATATAGAAAATGATCAAGATGTAGTTCTTAATACAGCTAGAGGAGATAAAAAAGTTGTAAAAAGCTCAAATGTTGTAGAGATAATCGAAGCAAGAGTTGAACAAATCTTTGATTTAATTAATAAAGATATTTCTTCTAAAGGACTAAAGACTAATATTAATACCATTGTTTTAGCAGGAGAAGGAATAACTAATATTAGTAAAAGTGATATTGTAGCTAAGATTACATTTAACATTCCAGTAAAATTAGCAAGCAATAAAGCAGTTGAATATACACCTAATGCTTATATTACAGCATTTGGATTGGTAAGATATATCGCATCAAGACCATTTACGAAAAACGTATCTAGTAGTTATGATGTTGATTCTAAAGAAGGTGTATTTAAGAAAATATTAAGTAGAATTAAAGAATTTTTCTATTCATAATAAAAATATTGATAAGTATAAGTTATAAGGAGATTTAGGAGGAAAACTTTTATGGTAACAGATAACAGAAATTTAGACGAAAGAGAATATGGTGATGATACAGCTGTTATTAAAGTAATCGGTGTTGGAGGAGCAGGAAACAATGCCGTAAATAGAATGATTGATTCTGGAATAGAAGGAGTTGAATTCATATCAATAAATACAGATAAACAAGCATTACTTCAATCTAAAGCTGGAACAAAAATTCAAATTGGTGAAAAAATAACTAGAGGCTTAGGCGCCGGAGCTAATCCTGAAATTGGAGGACAAGCTGCAGAAGAAAGCAGACAAGAAATAGAAGATTGCATTAAAGGTGCAGACATGGTATTTGTTACATCTGGAATGGGTGGAGGAACAGGAACTGGAGCTGCCCCAATAGTAGCAAATATAGCAAAAGATATGGGAGTTTTAACAATTGCTGTTGTAACTAAACCATTTACTTTTGAAGGTAAGAAAAGAATGCTACAAGCTGAAAGAGGAATAGATAGCCTTAAAGGAAAAGTTGATGCATTAGTAGTAATACCAAATGATAAGCTATTACAAATAATAGATAGAAAAACCACAATGCTAGAAGCATTCAAAATGGCAGATGATGTATTAAGACAAGGTGTTCAAGGAATATCTGATTTAATAAAAGTTCCTGGTTTAGTAAACTTAGACTTCGCAGATGTTAAAGCAGTTATGCTTAATACTGGAATGGCTCACATGGGAATTGGTAGAGCTAGTGGTGAGAATAGAGCAGAAGATGCTGCTAAGCAAGCTGTTCAAAGTCCATTACTAGAGAGCTCAGTTGAAGGAGCTAGAGGCGTTATCATTTCTGTTACTGGTGGAGAAAATCTTGGATTACATGAAGTTAACACTGCTGCAGAACTTGTTCAAAGAAGTGTTGATCCAGAAGCTAATATTATATTTGGCGCTGTTATCGATAAGAGTTTAGATGAAGATATAGTTATAACTGTTATTGCTACAGGATTTGATAAGGAACCAGGTTCATATGAAGTAAAACCTGCAACTGCTGCAAGAACAACTGCAGAGCCAGCACCTAAAAGTGCATGGCCACAAACAAAAATACCTACTCCTAACAAAAAGGATACATCTGATTTAGATTTACCACCATTCTTAAGAAATAGAGGATTGAGATAAATTTAAATATTTATAATTTTTAAAGCCAGGATCATAGAAATATGATTTTGGCTTTATTTTTGGCTTGATTTTTATTTGTGTATAAGTATATAATTAAATGGCAAGCGTTCTAATAATTTAGAAGTTGCGTAAATTTTGTTTGAAAGAAGTATTTATGATATTAAAGAAAATTTTAGTTGGAATTGATGGCTTAAAAGCCATGGGAAATTTGGACATTGAGATAAATAATATCTCACAAGATTCAAATAATATTGGACCAAATGATTTATTTATTGCTATTAAAGGATTTAAAGTAGATGGCCATAAGTTTATACCACAAGCTATAAGCAAAGGCGCTAAAGCAATTCTTATTAATGAAGATGTTGCAAAAGATATTATTCCTTTAATTTCAAATCAAAATATAGCAATAATAACTGCACCTGATACAAGGATTGCAGTTGCTAAATGTGCTTGCAACTTTTTTGAAAATCCTTCAAGAAGTTTCAAGTTAATAGGAATAACAGGAACAAAAGGTAAGACTACTACTGCCTTTATGATTAAATCAATTTTAGAAAAGGCAAATATACCTACTGGACTATTAGGAACAATTGAAGTTCTAAGTTGCAATGGAAAGAAAATTACAGATAGTGTTAGAACAACTCCTGATCCAATTACTCTTCAAAGCTATTTAGCACAAATGAGAGATGATGGATGCCAAGCAGTTGTAATGGAAGTTTCTTCACAAAGCTTGAAACTTCATAGAGTTGATGGTTGTGATTTTAATTATGGAGTGTTTACTAATTTATCTGAAGATCACATTAGTCCAGACGAACATCCAGACATGGAAGATTATTTTAATAGCAAATTAAGATTATTCTCTATGTGTCCAATTGGATTTATTAATACAGATGACTTAGATGCAATAAGAATTCCTAGTCTAGCGCCAAATTGTTCATTTAAAACATTTGGTATAGATAATCAAGCAGATTATTTAGCAAAAGATGTTACAATAACAAATTCTTATGTAGACTTCAAGCTAAGATTAAATAATAAAAATGAAAGAATTAAAACTGATATACCAGGAAGATTTAGTGTATATAATAGCTTAGCTGCTATCGCTGTTGCATTAGAGTTTAATGTAAGCGTAGAAAACATTGTTGCAGGTCTTGAAAATGTTAAGGTTAAGGGAAGAAATGAACTTATTGACAATGATTTGGACTTAACTGTTATGATAGACTTTGCACATTCTCCTGAAAGTTTGAGAAGTATATTATCTGCTGCTAAAGAATATACAAGAGGAAAAGTAATTTGCGTATTTGGATGTAGTGGAGATAGAGATACACGTAAAAGACCAATGATGGGAGAAATTGCTGGCTCAATTGCTGACTATACATTTATATCTACAACTGACCCTAGAAGTGAAGATCCTGAAAAAATTGCTAAAGAAGTTGAAGAAGGAATTAAGAAAACAAAAGGGGAATATGAAGTTTGTGTAGATCGTGCTGAAGCAGATAAAAAAGCTGTAAGAATGGCTAAGAAAAATGACATTGTTATACTATGTGGAAGAGGCCATGAAACTATGCAAGAAATAAATGGTGTTAAACATCATTTTGATGAAAGAGAAGTATTACAAGAAGTTTTTGCTGAATTAAAAGCAAAATCTGGCGGTAAAAAAGAAGATACAAATAATGAACAACAATAAAGACAGGAAGGATTTTGGAATTAAAAAATGAACTTAAGCTTTCAAATGAAGATTTTATTACTATCATATTTCACTAGTTCCGTCCTATCTTTTATAATAGTTCCACTACTTAGAAAATTAAAAATTAAACAATCAGAAAGAGATGTTGGACCAGAATCTCATCTCAAAAAAAGTGGAACCACAACTATGGGTGGATTGATAATAATTTTATCAACAATTGTTTTGAGTGGATTTTTATATTTTAATTATTCACTAGATCAACCGGAGATAGCAACTAGATTGTTGCCAATGATATTCGTAACAGTTGGTTTTGGAATAATTGGATTTATAGATGATTTTAAAAAAGTTATTTTAGGAAATACTGATGGTATTAGCCCAAAAGCTAAAATGATAGGGCTAGCAATTATATCAATCGTGTATATTCTAATGCTTCTATTTGTTTTTCATAATGGAACAGATATTTATATTCCAATTGCAAAAACATATATTAGCTTACCTATATGGGTGTATATATTATTTGCACTATTTGTTATTTTAGGAACTACAAATGCTATTAATTTAACTGATGGAGTAGATGGACTAGCTGGTGGGGTTTCCACTTTAATAGTAACTGCTTTAACTATTATATCTATTCTATGGAATGTTAAAGAAATAACAATTTTCGGATGTATAATTATAGGATCACTTTTAGGCTTCTTAATGCTTAATTTACATCCAGCTCACATATTTATGGGTGATACAGGATCACTTTTAGTAGGTGGAGCTATAGCGGGTATTGCTTTATATATGAAGTTACCATTTCTACTAGTAATATTAGCTATTATTCCTGTAATTGAAACAATTAGTGTTATTTTACAAGTAGCATACTATAAGAAAACTAAGAAGAGATTATTCAAAATGGCTCCTATACATCACCACTTTGAATTATCTGGGTGGAAAGAAACTACAATTGTAATTGTATTTTGCTTAATTACAATAGTTGCTTGTGGTATTGGACTAGTAATAATTTAAACTAAAGAAAGGCCAAAAATTAAGTGGCAATAAAAACGGTAAAACCAATAACTAAAACTAAATATAAAGAAGTTAAGCCTAAAACTTACATAGATATGCCATTACTTATGATAGTAATCATGTTAGTTGGGTTAGGCTTAATTATGGTGTTAAGCGCAAGTTCACCAACTGCCTTAGCGACTAAAAATGACAGCTACTTTTATTTCTATAATCAATTAAAAGCAGCAATTTTAGGTTTTGTTGCAATGACAATTTTATCGTTTATACCTTTCCAAAAATGGACAAAACCAATTTATTGGCTAATATACTTAATTTCTATTGCTGTATTATTTTTAGTTAAAATACCTGGAATAGGACTTTCTTCTGGTGGTGCTGGAAGGTGGGTAAATATAGCCGGAATATCATTCCAGCCTTCCGAATTATCTAAAATAGGATTGATACTTGCTTTTGCAGGATATTTTAGTAATGAGAGAAGAAATTTTAATAAAGTTATTTCTTCAGTCATTTTACCTATTATATTTTTGGCTATTCCAGTAGCGATACTATATAAAATTGAGAACCATTTGAGTGCGGCTATGATAGTTGCAGTAGTATTGTTAATCGAAATATTCATGAGCGGAATAGATATAAAATATATCGTAACAGCCTTTTTAGGAACATCAGTCCTTGGAGGAATTGCTGGATATATATTTATGCAGCTAAAATCTGATTCATTTAGAATAGATAGATTTGAAGCATGGCTACATACTGAAGAAAATGCAACAACAACAGGCTATCAAACTATGCAAGGATTGTATGCAATAGGCAGCGGTGGTCTTTGGGGAGTTGGACTTGGAAACTCTACTCAAAAGTATTCATATGTTCCAGCAGCTCATAATGACTTTATATTTGCTATTCTTGCTGAAGAATTAGGATTTGTAGGATGTTTAGCAGTAATTGCGTTATTTATATTATTTGCCATAAGAGGATATTTAATATCAATTAGAGCAAAAGATAAATATAGTTCATTAGTAGCAATAGGAATTACATCACTAATTCTTATTCAAGCAATCTTAAATATAGCAGTTGTAACTAATTCTATGCCCAATACTGGTATTTCACTTCCATTTTTAAGTTATGGTGGAACATCACTTTTGATCTTAGTTGCAAGTGTGGGAATATTATTGAATATTTCAAGAACCACTAAAGATTAAAAACAGGAGCGGCTTAAAAAGCAGTTCCGTTTTTTATTAGAAAGGAAAATATTTATGAGAGTTATAATGGCAGCTGCAGGAACTGGAGGACATATTAATCCAGCAATAGCAATAGCTAATAAAATAAAAAAAGAAGAACCTGATAGCGAAATTATTTTTATTGGAGCATATGTTGGTCTAGAAAAGGACTTGGTACCAAGAGCTGGATATGAACTAAAACAAATTGAAAGTCACGGTATAGCAAGAAAACTAACAGCTGCTAATTTAAGAAATTTTCATAAAACAATTAATACATCAGTTGGCCAAGCTAAAAAGATTATTAAAGAGTTTAAGCCAGATTTAATAATTGGAACTGGTGGATATGTTTGCGTTTCAGTAGGAATAGCTGCAAGGGTATTGAAAGTCCCATATATAATTCATGAGAGTAATGTGCTTCCAGGAGTTGCTACTAAATTAATGGCTAAAAGAGCTAAAAAAGTATTAGTAGGATTTAAAGAGGCAAAAGATAAACTTCCTAAGGGTACTAATGTAGTGGTAACAGGAACTCCTACAAAAGTTGAAAAAATTGAAATGACTTTAGATGAAGTGAAAGCTAAAAAGAAAGAATTAGGCTTTGATCCAGAAATGCCACTTGTCATTGTGTTTGGCGGAAGCCAAGGAGCAAAATCAATTAACTTAACCATGGAAGGCATTATAAAGCAAAAACTTAATAAAACATATCAACTTATGTGGGCAGTAGGACCAGAACAATATGAAATAGTAAAAAAAGATTTAGAGGAAGATAATATCAACATAGAGAAATTAGATAGAATTCAGGCAGTACCATATATTTATAATATGGGCGAAGTTTTGAATGTTTCAGACTTAGCGGTAGTAAGAAGTGGAGCTATGACTGTTACTGAATTAGAGAAAATAGGAACACCAGCAATTTTTATACCATTTCCATATGCTGCGGAAAATCATCAAGAGTATAATGCTAGAGCGTTAGAAAAAGAAGGCGCTGCAAAAGTAATTTTAGATAAAGATATAAATTGTGATATTTTAGATAAAACTATTTTAGAGATAATTTCGAGTAAAGAAACTTTGGAAAGTATGTCTAAAAATATTGCAAAGTTATCAATCAAGAATCCGGAAGATTTGATATATAAAGAATTAAAGGTTGACTAAGCTTTTAAAACAATATATAATTGTGGAATTATAAGGGAAGGAAGAATTTATGGCAAAGACATTAATTATTGTGGAGTCACCATCAAAGGCACATACAATAACACAATTTTTAGGCGATGATTATAAGGTAGTTGCATCTAAAGGACATGTTAGAGATTTACCTAAATCTAAGATGGGTATTAATATAGATAATGATTTTGAACCAGAATATATTAATATTAAAGGAAAAGGTCCATTAATAAATGAATTAAAAGCTGAAAAGAATAAAGCAGATAAAGTATATCTTGCAACTGACCCTGATCGTGAGGGTGAAGCAATTGCATGGCATCTTGCTTATATTTTGGGAATTCCAGAAGATAGTGTTTGTAGAGTAACATTTAATGAAATTACTCAAAAGGAAGTAAATAAGAGCATTAAAGAACCAAGAAAAATAGACATGAACTTAACAGATGCTCAACAAGCAAGACGTGTAATAGACAGAATAGTTGGCTATAAATTAAGTCCTCTTCTTTGGAAAAAAGTTAAAACAGGATTATCTGCAGGAAGAGTTCAATCTGTTGCAGTTAAACTTATTTGTGATAGAGAAGAAGAAATAGAAAAATTTGTTCCAGAAGAATATTGGAATATTAATGTTTTACTTGAGAATAAAGAAAAAAGTCAATTTATTGCTAAATTTACAGGAATAAATGATAAAAAAGTAGATCTTCATAAAGAAAATGAAGTAAATGACATTATAAATAATGTTAAGGGACAACAATATATTGTAAGTGATGTTAAACTAGGAACTAGAAAGAAAAGTCCAGCTCCTCCATTTACAACATCAACAATGCAACAAGAAGCTTCAAGAAAACTTGGATTTACATTAAGAAGAACAATGCAAGTGGCACAAGGATTGTATGAAGCAGGATTTATTACATATATGAGAACTGACTCTACAAGAATTAGTGATGAAGCAAGAAGTGCAGCTCATAAAGTTATTGCTGAGAAATATGGAGAAAACTACTACGAAAATAGATTTTATAAAGTAAGCAGTAATGCTCAAGATGGTCACGAAGGTATAAGACCTACAGTAATTGATAATTCACCAGAGAAGATGAAAAACACATTAGATTCTGAGCAACTTAAACTTTATACATTAATCTATAATAGATTTTTAGCAAGCCAAATGCAATCAGCGATATATGATACTATAGCTGCTAAAATTGACAGTAAAGGTAAAGATTCTAATATATATAATTTTAAGGCTAATGGTCAAAAAATTAAATTTAAAGGTTTTATGACATTATATATAGAAGGAAGAGATGATGCATCAACTGAAGATGATGAACTTGAAGTACCTTTATTAGAAGTTGGAGAAGAAGTTAAAGAGATAAATATAGATCCAAAACAAAGCTTTACAGAACCACCACCAAGATATACTGAGGCTAGTTTAGTAAAAGCTTTGGAAGAAAATGATATTGGTAGACCTAGTACATATGCAACAATTATTTCAACAATTGTAGATAAGAACTATGTGGAAAAGAATCAAAAGCAATTAGTACCAACAGATATTGGAAAAGTAGTAAATGAATTTTTGGTTAATAATTTCCAAGACATTATAAATGTTAAATTTACAGCAGGAATTGAAGACAGTTTTGATGATATAGCAAAAGGAACAAAAGA
>DGSM01000092.1 GCA_002393975.1 Clostridiales bacterium UBA4362 | reverse complement strand
ATACTTTTTGCGTCAATTGCTTTTGTTATAACAATTATGCAGGTAGCAGCAATAAAGGAAAGAAGGAATACTTATTTAGGAAGTGGACCTAAATCAAAAAAAGAGAAGAAAAAGAAATCTTATTTTAAATATTATTTTAAACTAGTATTAGCTGTTATAATTCCAATTTTTGCTTTATATATTAGCTTAGCTTATGATGAGTTTTACTATGCAACATCTATAGCATCATTAGTATTGATAATTTTATCATTTTATGACTTAGTTAAAGAGCATAATCTTATAGTATCTAGTCCTATTCCTCAACTTGGAAAGAGGGGAGGAAAATAGAATATGAGAAAAATACTATATTTTTTGAATTTAATAATTATTATAGTAACAATTACTTTTACATTTACAACTAATATTGCTTATGGAAGTAATACTTATAATCATAATAGTGTAATTAATGATATTAGTGGCATTAACACTATTAATGATGTAACTAAAAATTCAACTATTAGTTCAATGGCAACTTCAACGAAAAATACCCAAAGTGGTTATACGATTTTAATTGAAGATGACCAAGATCTTTTAAAAGATTCAGATTATGCTGAATTAACTAGTATAATGACATCACTTTCTAAATATGGAAATGTTTATTTTAAAAGTACTAAATTGCATACTAAAAATGTATCAAGATCAGCTCATGATTTTTATTATGGAAAGTTTGGATCTGATAGTGGATGTTTATTTCTAATAGATATGGGAAATAGAGAAATATATATACATGTAGATGGTGAATTTAGAAAAACAGTTACTGATAGAAAATGTCTTACTATAACCGATAATGTTTATAAGTTTGCAAGTAGAAGAGAATATGGAATGTGTGCAACAAAAGCCTTTAAACAAATGTATATTTTATTTGAAGGGGAGCATATTCCTGAGCCAATGAAATATACGACCTCAGCACTTGTTTCAATTGTAATTGGTTTTCTTATTACATTCATGTACATATTTAGTAAATCAAGAGTAAAAATGGCTCCAACTAGAGAAATACTTAAAAAAGCAATTATACATTTCAATGTATCAAACTTTAAAGGAGAGAAAACAGGAGAACGCAAAGTTTATAATCCTCCTTCTTCATCATCTGGTGGATCATCATTTGGAGGACACGGAAGCGGTGGAGGAGGTGGCCATTCTAGTCACTCTAGCCACAGTTCAGGTGGTGGCGGTGGTCACAGTTTTTAAGAAAATGAGACTAACATATAAAAATGTTAGTCTTTTTTTATTTTAAATCTTATATTAAGTTTTTTATTCAATACATTAATAATATTGCTATTTTAATTACTAATAATTATTATATAGACAGTTAATTAATTGGAGATAAATAATATGAATAGTGGATTAGAGTATAAAGAAATTTCTAACAAAACTAAAGAAGAGATACTTTCATTATTTAAAACAAATGAACAAGGTTTAAATAATGAAGAAGTAGAAGAGAGATTAGATGAATATGGAGATAATGTAGTAAACAATAAAAAGAAGAAAACTCCATTATACTTTATCTTTGAGGCTCTAAAAGATAAATTTGTTTTGATTCTAATCTTGTTAGCTGCTATAGATTTTATTACTGATGATAAGATAGGAGCATTCATAATACTAGGGATTACTCTAATAAGTGTTATTATTAGATTTACTCAAGACTATTCAACATATAAATTTAATGAAAGATTAAAAGAACAAATAAGAATTTTTACAGATGTTATAAGAGAAGGAAAACAGCTAGAAGTAAGACAAGAAAAAATAGTGTGTGGAGATGTTATTACTTTAAGTGCAGGAAGCGTTATTCCAGCTGACTTATATTTATTTGAAAGCAAGGACCTTTTCATAAATCAATCATCATTTACAGGAGAAAGTGATGCCGTTGAGAAAAACATTCACATAGAAAGTGATTCAACAGACCCAATAGATATAAACAATATTTGCTTAATGGGATGTAATGTTATAAGTGGTCAAGGAAAAGGTATAGTTGTTAAAACAGGTCTTGATACATTTATAGGAAAAATGAATAAGAAAAAAGAAGTAGTTAAAGATGAAACTGCTTTTGATAAAGGAATGAACCACATTACAGGACTGCTAATTAAATGTATGGTAGTCATCTGTATACTAGTATTTATCATATATGGAATGATTAGAAACAACATTAATGAAGCGATTCTTTTTGCATTATCAGTAGCTGTTGGTATTACTCCAAGTATGCTTCCAATGATAGTAAATGTTAACTTGACTAAAGGAAGTAAATCACTTGCTAAAAAGAATACATTGGTTAAGAGTATTAAATCAATTCAAAACTTAGGATCAATGGATATTCTATGTACTGATAAAACAGGAACTTTGACAAAAAATAATATTGAACTTCAAAAATATATAAATGTTGATGGAAATGATGATGACTATGTACTTAAATGTGCATATGTTAATAGTTCTTTAAGCACTGGATATAAGAACATAGTAGACAAAGCAATTATTCAGTATGCTAAAAGTCATAATGTAGACATATCAGACTTTACGAAGATAGATGAGATTCCTTTTGATTATATGAGAAAAAGATCTTCTATAGTTGTTAAGCATAATGAAAAGTTTAGAGTCATAGCAAAAGGAGCTTTAGAAGAGATTGTTAAAGTTTGTGATATGGCTTTAGTAAATGGTGAAGAAGTACCAATAAATGAAGAGATTATTGCTAAAGTAAATAAAAATGCAGAAGATATGGCAAAAGAAGGAATGCAAGTTATAGCATTAGCACTTAAGCCTGAATATGAGGGTGTTGACGTATTCGATGCAGAAGATGAAGTTGACTTTACTTTAATTGGTCTTATTGCATTCTTAGATCCACCAAAACCATCTGCAGAAGTTACAATAAAGAAATTAAAAGAATATGGCGTAGGAATTAAAATCCTTACAGGAGATAATGCTTTTGCAACAAGAAATATTTGTAATGCTGTTGGTATTACAAGTAAGATATTAACAGGAAGCGAAATTGAAGAACTAAATGATTATGAATTAGCCGAGGCGGTAGAAAAAATTGATATATTTGCAAGAATGAATCCAATGCAAAAAGAAAGAGTAGTTTCAACATTAAGAAAAAATGGACACTCTGTTGGATATATGGGTGATGGAGTAAATGATGCTCCTGCTCTAAGATCATCAGATGTTGGAATAAGTGTTGATGGTGGTACAGATATTGCAAAAGAATCTAGTGATATTATTCTTCTAGAACAAAACTTAGAAGTTATCCACAATGGTGTTATAGAAGGTAGAAAAGTATATGGTAATATTTTAAAATATATGAAGCTTGCATTAAGCCAAGACTTTGGTGATGTATTTAGTATTTTAATTGCAAGTATTTTCTTACCATTCTTACCATTACTACCAATTCAAATGTTAATTCAAGACTTTATAGTTGAGCTATCTCAAATAGGAATTCCATATGATAATGTGGATGAAAGCTTTATAAAGAAAGTAAGAAAATGGGATATAAAAGCTATTGGTAGATTCATGGTTATATTTGGTGTTATTTCTTCTATTACTGATATAGTAGCATTTATAGTATTCTGGTTTATATTAAAATACAATTCTTTAGATATGCAAGCATATTTCCAAACTGCATGGTTTGTAGAGTGTATAGTTTCAGAAACACTAATGATTTTCTATATAAGAACAAATCATATTACCAAATCTAAACCAAGTAAGACTTTACTAGTACTAACATTCTTAACTATAGTATTTACAATAATTGTTCCAATACTATTAAGCTTTACTCAAGGATTTAACTTTGTAATACTTCCAGCTATCTATTATTTATATTTAATTGGATTTGTAGTACTTTATGGTATAATTGCATCAATAGTAAAGAGTTTATACATCAAGAAATATGGCGAATGGTTGTAATAAAAAACTTGTAATGGATATTAATCTATTACAAGTTTTTTTGCTCATATATATTGTTATGTTTTAAAATCAAAAGTTATGATATATAATCTAATAAGCAAATAAAAGAGGATTTTTCTATGAAGATTGTAAATGAAGAAAATCATAAACCTAAAAAATATCCAATTAGTAAAGAATTTGGTTTTTATAAAAAATATAAACTTCCATTTAATGAACTAGTATTTGTAAATGCAGATAGAATTATGGGCGTGCTTCCTAAAGCAATAAGAGGCACTAAAAAAGTTGATGTTAATACTAAAAGAATTAGATCATATGATGGTGAAATGATTAAGATATTAACTTTTGAGCCAAAAGAAACAAAGACTGATAAAATACTACTATATGTTCATGGTGGATGTTTTGTTTATAGAGGAGCTTTAAATCATTTTAACTTTTGCGAAAAACTTGCATCAAATGACTTATGCAAGGTAGTATATGTTGATTATAGACTAGCATATAAACACAAATATCCAACATCTATTGAAGATACTTTTGCTGCATATAAAGATATTGTTAATAATAAAAAAGATAATAATAAGATATTAGTATGTGGAGATTCAGCAGGTGGTTGTATAGCAGTAGATGTAATAAGAAAAGCAAAAGAGCAGAATATATATATTCCTGATTGCTTGATGTTATTATATCCAGTTCTAGATAAGAGAATGAAGACTGAATCAATGAAAGAATTTACAGATACACCAATATGGAACTCAGTATTAAACAAAAAGATGTGGGATTTATATTTAAAAGATAACCCAAATTATATATCACCTGGAGAAATGAAAGATGTTTCTTTTATGCCTAAAACATATATAGAAACAGCAGAATTTGATTGTTTACATGATGAAGCAATAGAGTTTGCAGAGAAATTAAAGAAAGAAAATATTGAAGTTACTGTAAATGAAACTAAAAAAACAATGCATGGATATGACTTAAAAAATGGAAAGATAACCAGAGAAATGGTTAAGAAGAGAATGGAGTTAATTAGTAAAATATAATGAAAGAAAGATCAAAAAAGGAATCATGGAGAAAATTAGATAATTCCGCTAAGATATTTCCTTTGCAAGAGAGTAATAAATATAGCACTGTTTTTAGATATTCTGCAGTATTAAAAGAAGAAGTAGATAAAGAAACTTTAGAAAAAGCAGTTGAAAAAGCCTTAGTTAGATATAGTGCATTTAGAGTAAGACTTAGAAGAGGTTTCTTTTGGTATTACTTAGAGAATAATCCTAAAAAAGTAGTAGTAAGCCAAGAACAATATTATCCTTGCAAAAGAATAGATCCAGCTGAGAATAATAATTATTTATTTAGTGTTACTTATTTTGAGAGAAAGATTAATGTTGAAATCTTTCATTCTTTAACAGATGGTAATGGTGGACTTATCTTTTTTAGAGAGATTATCTACAATTACTTAGATATGAAACATGAAGAACTTCAAGACAAAGATGAAAGAAAAGCTAGAAAAATAGAGTTCGACACAGAAGATAGTTATGTCTCAAATTATGATAAGAAATCAAAGAATAATAGGGGAAATAAGAGAGCATATCTTTTAAAAGGAAAAGAACTAAAATTTGGACAAGTAAGTGTAAATCATTTATTAATTAATTCAGATGATTTGAAAAAAGAATGTGTTAAATATAATTTGTCTACTACACAATATTTAACAAGTGTCCTTATATGGTCAATATATAATGCTAATGTATTGAAGTATTATAAAAAGAAGAAAAATAAAAATAAGAAGCCTATAAAAGTTTGTATTCCAGTAAACTTGAAAAAGTATTATAGATCTAAAACTATGTCTAACTTTTTCTCTTATATTAGTGTCGATGCTGAGATGGAAACTTGTGTTTCTTTTGAAAAAATTGCAGACTTTGTAAGAAGTGAATTTGAAAAGAAATTATCAGAAGAAGAAATTCTAAAGACTATGTCTGGTAATGTAAAGATAGGCCAGAACTTCTTTATAGGACATATACCATTCTTCTTAAAGAAGATAATTATTAGAAGTATCTATAGAGAGATTCAAAAGTATTTATCTATCACTTATTCAAATATTGGAAAGGTTGGTATTATTGGTAAATATCAAAAATATATAGATTATTTTCTATTGCTTATTGCTCCTGAACATATTGAAAAGATTAAATGCTCAAGTTGTACTTATGTTGATAAAGTGATTTTTACTTTTACATCTGTTCTAAATGATAATAGTATTGAGAAGTATTTTTATAAATTCTTAAAAGCACAAAATGTTAAAGTTAGTGTTGAATCAAATGAGGTTTTAGATTCAATAGAAAGTGGAGAAAAGAATGCTGTATCCAAAAAAGATAAAAAGCAAAACAATAAATAGAGCTTTTAAAATAGTAATGCTAGTTTTATCAATAGTGTCTATTGTATTGCTTATTATAAATAGATTAACGACTCCTTACATATATTGGAGCCATCTATGCATATTTGGGTTTATATATGTTTATTTCACAGTAAGATATTCTGTAACAAGAAATAAGACAGTGGCTGGTCATATAATGTTTCAATCAATATTATTGGCATTGCTACTATACTTTATAGATTATCGCATTGGATTTAAAGGGTGGTCAGTTAATATTTGTTTTCCAATTCTAATTATTATTTCCAATATAGCGATGTTTATTATAACAATTATTAGCCATAAACATTATAGACAAAATGCTATTAGCCAATTAGTCATTGTATTGCTTAGTTTATCTATTATCTATTTTATTTATAAAGGATATATTAATTCGAGTCCATTGATTAATTTATCCATAGCAATATCTATTATTAATTTTCTTTTTAGCTTAATTATGTGTCATAAAGACATTAAAGAAGAATTGACACGAAAGTTTAATATGTAACAAAAAAGACCACACTCGTGGTCTTTTATGCTTCGTGATTCTTATGCCGGAAAACAAATTTGAATATAGATATTATGCCATACATTATTAGATAGAACACAATATATCCAGCAATCCCGAATAATGCATCTGCAACTTCCATGTTGCCGGTCTTGGTTCGACCCTGACACACTTCTATCGCGATAGCAAAGCAGATAATCATTGTTGTTGTGAAGTAGTTAGTCATTCTAAAGGATTGTTCCTTTTTATCAAGCATCTTGAATACTTTGTATGAAAACGGAAATATTATGAAGCCGAAAATAAAAGGAACAAACACCAACTCCTCACTAACGTCTAGCACGAATGCCATTGAAATTGTCAGTATCACTGTGGTTGAAATAGTGTAAACAACAGCCATAGCCTTCGAATCATTCTTCTCGTCAAATCGCTTAAACATAGGATATGTTAAAGCGAATATGAGCAATCCGGTAAATCCAAGAACCAGGAAGTGTAAAACCTTGTCATCCATGTGATTACTTTTCCGTGCAATGAAATCGTGCAGTTTCTTTAAGAGACTTGCGAATGCATACAAAAAGTCATTCATGGATCTCACCTCCACCTTATTGATGTTCAATTATTATAATACAAA
>DGSM01000090.1 GCA_002393975.1 Clostridiales bacterium UBA4362 | reverse complement strand
ATATATTCAGATAAATTGTGATTTATAAAAGAGAGGGAATATTTATGGAAGAAGATATTAGAGTTAAAATAAATGAGGCAGTTACAGAGGATTACTATAAGGATAATTATCCAAACGATGGACAAAGGTTTGTTGCATGGTATTTAAGAAATATACATAACTTAGATATTGTTGAAACTAAGGACTGCATTACAGATGGAGCGGGTGACAAGCAAATTGATGCAGTATATATAGATAACCAAGACGCTATTATTTATATTATACAAGGAAAATTCTATTCTGGAGATAGTGTAGATGCCGAACCTTTGAGAGAAGTTCTATCTTCATGGATACAAATTAAAGACTTGCAAAATTTGCAAGAAAATGCAAATGAAAAATTAAAAGTAAAAATAAATGAAATTGCTAGAGCGTTAGAAGATGATTATTCTATTTGCTTTGAACTTGTTACTACTTCGAAATTAACAGAATCAGCTCATAATGACTTTATAGCTTTTCAAAAACAACTTAATGAAGATGAATCTTTAAGTGCTAATATTTATTTGGTAGATAAAGAAACATTACAATTTAAATATGATGAAGCTCTTAATAGAAATAGACCGTATATTAATTTTGACTTCCATGTTGATAGGGACAAATGTATAGAAATAGATCTAGATGGTACAAAAGCAGTTATTGCAGCTATACCTTTAAAAGAATGCATCAAAATTCCAGGAATTCATGATGGAAGTCTCTTTAGAAAAAATGTTAGACAGTCATTAGGGACAAGTAATAAAGTCAATAAAGGAATAGCTAGAACATTAAAAAACAATCCACAAGATTTCTTTTTGTTACATAATGGGATTACAGCAATTTGCTCCAAAATAATATTGGAAGGCGATACATTAAGTACTAAAGAATTAAACGTAGTTAATGGATGTCAATCATTAAGTACAATTTATGCATGTAGTGAATCTGTTAAGAATTCTGATGGTGGATATATAATGTTTAGATTCTATGAAATTGATAATTCAGAAAAAGCAGATAATATTAGTATTTCTACAAACTCTCAAAGTGCTGTCAAAGCAAGAGATTTAAGAAGCAATGATAAAGCAGTTTTATCAATGAAAAAGGCTTATGAACAAAAATATACTGATGGTTATTTTATAACCAAAAGAGGAGAAAATGTTAACACGGCTAAATATAATACAAATCATATAATTAATTTAACCGATTTGGGAAAACTACTAATTGCATGGCATTCACAAAGGCCTACTATTTCTTATAGTGAAACAAAAATATTCGATAAGTATTTCAATCAATTGTTTTATAAAGATTATTCACCTGAAAAAATGCAAGCACTAAATGAATTGTATAAAGCAGTTATTGATAAATGGAATTCAGAGAATCCAATGAATTTAAATCCAACCTTGTTAGCTATGAAAGCATATGCTCCATATCATCAATTCTATGCAATTTCTGTTTACTTCTGTGAAATTAATCGAATGCCTGAATCTGTCCCAAATCCAGCAAAAGCACTGGAATTATTAAAACAAAACGATTTGCTTGATAAAATTATTGAAATGTCCGGAAATAGTTTGAATATGGCATTTGAAAATGCTTCTGCAGAAACAATTGAAAGTGGGAAAATATTTAGCCCTCAGAATTGGATTAAAGCAAAAGCATCATTAAAAAATATTCGAGAAGCTGTTAGAAATCAGATGAGTGCCATGAAGTTTATTGAAGGAGGTAGTGAAATATCACAAAAATTGAATCAAGGATTAAAAATGGAAACTACTGACTTTGAGGCTAGATGGACAGCAGACTAATAACAATTTAAAGCAAACCGATATAAATCGGTTTGCTTTTTTAGTTTATAAATAATAATAGGAAAATGAAATTTGCACTTTTTTGCACTTTTTTAAGTTTAATTAAGTTTATTTGCACATTCTGATAAAATGTGCTTTTTTCTTGCTACAATTTAATCAAGCTAGCAATCAAGATTGTTGACAATCTAATTTTCAGTAAAGGAGAATTAGATATGTATAGCAAGAAAAGAAAGAACTTTGACAAGAACTATTAAAGCTATATCTTATATCAATCAAGGCTCTCAGCTTTTTGTTTTATAATATTTATGATATAATCAAAGCCATAAGTTATATATTTGGAGGGTATTATAATGAATGAAAATATAGTCAACTTTACAGAAGAAGGAAATAAACTAATTGATTTATTCAAAGAACTTGAAGAAATTATAAGAAAAAAATGTAATGCAAATGGAATAATAACAGAAAACACAACATTAGATTCTCAAATAAAAGAATTAAGCAAGAAAAATAGTGTTGTAAGAAAATATCAAGATGAGTTAATGATAATTAAACAAGTTAGAAATATAAATACACATCAAAGAAATGACAAGTATGGATATGTAGTATGTCCAAATCCAGAAATGAATATAAAACTAAAAACTATTATTGATGAAATAAAAAATCCACCTACTATTTACAATAGTAATATTTGTGTAAAAAGACAAAATATGTATTGTAGAAATATAGATGACACAATAGAAGAAACAATAAAAGTTATGATTGAAAAAGTATATACACATATTCCAATTTTTGAAAATGATGCATTGGTTGGTGTTTTTAGTGAAAATACATTATTAGACATAGTAAATAAAGAAACTGGAATACTTATCGAAAAAAATACAACTTTTAGAGAATTTCAGGATTATTTAAAAATTGAAAATCATTCTTCTGAAGAGTTTAAATTCATTTCAAGAAATAAAAATATATATGATATTGAAGATATATTTAAAGATTATTTTACAAGAAATAAAAGACTAGGTTGTGTATATATCACTGAGAACGGAAAAGAAAATGAGAAAATTTTAGGTATGTTGACGGCTTGGGATGTATTTGGTAATTAACAATAAAATATAACCATTGAAATATAAGGATTCTAAAAAATTTGGTAGCAAACTAAGGCTATCAAATTTTTTTATTGTTTAATCTAGTAGAAAAATAACCGATTATAAGCTGTAACCCTTATAAATCGACAATTTGAACTTTTATTTTTATATTTTTTATGATAAAATAAAAATGCTAATTAAATTGCTAAAAGCAATGAGGAGGTAATTATGCCAACTAATAATGATTATAAGTTTTTTACAAATGAAGAAGGTCGTTCTGTATATAGCAGATTAGCGACAATATTAAAGAATAATACAGAATACTTTGATGTTCTTGTAGGTTATTTTAGAAGTAGTGGATTCTATAAAATGTATAAAGACCTAGAATCTGTTAAGGAAATTAGAATTTTAGTTGGATTAAGTGTCGATAAAGCAACAGGCGACATTATAGATAAATATAATAATTATATTTCATCTGTATCTTTTAAAGAGGGTGAAAAAATAATTGAAAACAATATTAGAGAAGAATATGAAGAAGCTGATGTAACAGAAAATGTTAATAAAAGTGTAAAAACATTTATTAATTGGCTAAAATCAGGAAAATTAAAAATAAGAATGTTTACTGAATTTCCTATTCATGCCAAGATTTATATAATGAGAAAAACAGCAGATTCAGAAAACTATGGAAATGTAATTACTGGATCTAGTAACTTTTCTGAAAATGGATTAGAAAAGAATTTTGAATTTAATGTAGAGCTTAAAGATAGACCAGAAGTAGAATTTGCATTAGAAAAATTTGAAGAGCTTTGGAAAAAATCTCAAGATATAAGTCATGTCTATATTGATACAATAGAAAAGGATACATGGATTAGAGATGATATTACTCCATATGAATTATATTTAAAAACAATTTATGAATATTATAAAGACATATTAAATAGTGATAAAGAAAAACTAGAATTAGGAATTCCAGAAGGATATATTGAACTTCAATATCAAATTGACGCAGTAAAACAAGCTAGAGCAAAATTAGATGCATATAATGGTGTGTTTATTTCTGATGTTGTTGGTCTTGGAAAAACATATATTTGTACTATGCTAGCTCATACATTCAATGAAAATGATTGGAAGTTAATCATTTGTCCACCAGTTTTAGTAGATTACTGGAATGAAGTTATTAAAGAGTTTAATGTTACTAGATGTGATGTTATTTCTTTAGGACAATTAGATAAGATTTGTAAAAATCAAAAAAAATTAGATAGTTATAAATATATATTTGTGGATGAAGCACATAGATTTCGTAATTCAAAAACATCTGGTTATTCAGATTTGAAATCAATTTGTGCTAATAAAAAAGTTATTCTTATCTCTGCAACTCCATTAAACAACTATACATCAGATATTGAGAATTTAATATATTTGTTTCAAGACATGTATAATGGAAATATTAATGGAATTAAAAACTTGAAAAGATTTTTTGATGAACTTAGAAGAAAACTTAAACCATTTGATAAAGGTACACCAGAATATCTAAAACAATTAAGTAAAAATGCTGAAGAAATTAGAGATAAATTATTAAGAGAAATAATGATAAGAAGAACTAGGTCAGAAATTCAAAAATATTATAAAACTGACCTAGAAAAGCAAAAACTTACTTTTCCTGAGGTTGAGAAACCTAACAAAATCATATATGAATTTGACGATTATATAAATAGTGCTTTCAATCAAACAATGAATATTATTAAAACGTTAAAATACTCAAGATTCACTAGTCTTCTTTATTTAAAAGATAAAGCTGAAATTGGTAGTCAAACTGCTGGACAACAAAACATGGGTGGATTCATGAAGAGTATTTTGATTAAAAGACTAGAAAGCAGTTTCTTTGCTTTTAAAAATACATTAAGTCACTTTGTAAAATCATATGAAGAATTCATTGAAATGTATAACAAAGGTACTGTATATATTAGCAAAAAAGTAAATGTATACGATTTACAAGACCAAGATGATACAGATAAGTTATTTAAAGCTATTGAAAAAGGTGATGTTAAGAAATACGAATCATCTGAATTTAGTAGTAATTTGATTCACGATTTAAAAAATGATTTAGCAATGCTACAAATGTTAAAGACAATTTGGAGTAATATAGATTTCGATCCTAAATTGGAAGAGTTCAAAGATAAACTTCAAAAAGATACAATTCTTAAAGATAACAAATTGATAATCTTTAGCGAATCTAAAGATACAGCTGAGTATTTATGTAAAAATCTAAATGAATTATATGGTAATAGAGTAGTTGAATTTAGTAGTAATAAAAGTAATTCAGTTAGAACCGATATAGAGGATAGTTTTAATCCTAAAAATCGCGAAAAAAATAATGATAAATATGATGTATTAATAACAACTGATGTTTTAGCAGAAGGTATTAACTTACATAGAAGTAATGTAATAATAAACTATGACTTGCCTTGGAATCCAACAAGAATTATGCAAAGAGTTGGTAGAATTAATCGTGTAGGTACAAAATTTGATAAAATTTATGTTTATAATTTCTTCCCAACTGCACAAAGTAACAAGCAAATGAAACTTGAAGATAGAGTTATTGAAAAGATTCAAGCTTTTCACGAAACATTGGGAGATGATATTAAATATTTGTCTGAAGATGAAAATGCTACTCCAAAAGGATTGTTTAAACATTTAACAGAAAGCGAAAGTGATGACGGAGACTATAATCCAGAATTGGAATACTTACAATTAATAAGAGATATTAGAGATAATAATACTGAATTATTTGAAAAAATTAAGAAACTACCTAAAAAAGCGAAATCATCTAAAATTGCTAAAGTAAAATCAGATGCAACTTTAACATATATCCAAAAAGGCAGTTTACAAGCTTTTTATATTTCAAACGGAAGTAATACTTATAGTATACCATTCATAAAAGCAATAGAGTATTTAGAGGCATCGAAATCAGAACGTAAACAAATAATTGAAAAAAACTATTATAAGTTTTTGAATAACAATATAAAAGAATTTAATGAATTTATGAGGAAAGATGAAATAGCTTCATCTCAATCTGAAGATGTATCTCTTAGAGGAAATGCGAAGAAAATCAATGATTTATTAAAGGCGTTAATGTCATCAAATAAATTTACAGATAAAGAAGAATTAGATATTAATATTTTGATTCAACAAATTGAATTAGGAGCTATTCCACCAAAAACTTTAAAAGATATGCTAGATTCTACTACTAGAGCAGAAAGTGAAATTGATGCATATAATAAGATTATGAGGGTTGTTCCTAAATCGTTGTTGAAAATAAAAGAAAAAGTAAAAGAACCAGAGGAAATAAAAGCAAAAGTAATATTATCTAGCTATTTAAGAAAGGAGAACTAATAAATGGAAGCAATAATAAATAAAATACAAAATACTCTTGAAAATGAATACTCTAACGAAAACTTTACTGCTTTAGTCAAAGAAATTTTTCCTGAAATGCAATTAGTGGCTCCTGACAGATTTAATGAAGAATATAGCAATTTTTCGAGTTATGTTGCTGGATATACACATATAGGAAATTATATAACACCAAATAACCAAAAAGTTTTAATTTTATCAATTCAATTAAAAAATGCTCAATTTGTTGAAAATTCTAGAAGTGCTCAAAGAAATTTCGCAAAAAAACTAATAGAAAACAATAATTGTGACGCTTCATTTATAGCTTTTTATACCAAACCAACATTGAAGAGAGATGAGGCAGAAAATGTATCAGACAAAGATAATAAATGGAGAATATCTTTCGTAAAAATTGATTATTCAATTAACTTTGATAATGGAAAAATGAAAACAAACAAAAATCTTACTCCAGCTAAAAGATATTCTTATTTAGTTGGAAAAGGAGAACCTTCACATACTGCCATTGAAAGAATAAAAGAATTAATTAATAAGAAAAATGAACTAACAATAAATGACATCGAAAATGCATTTAGTGTAGAAAAAGTCACTGATGAATTCTTTAAAGCTTATACAGAAAAGTTTAATGATTTAAATGATTATTTGAAAAATAATGATGACTTTAAACATGAAGCATTAAGATTAGGTTTAAAGACAGAAGATTTTTCTGTTCAATTTTCTAAAAAACTTTTAGGTCAAATTGTTTTTCTATACTTTTTACAAAAAAAGGGTTGGCTTGGAGTTAACGCATGGCCTTCTGCAATAACAGAAAAAGAGTTTAAACATGCTTACTATGATTTTGATAAAGTTTTAACAAGAGAATATATTCCCAAATTATACATAAAAGACCCAACTAACCAAGAATTATATAGACTTAATACAAAAGAATTAAAAAGTATTAATTCTAATGATGAATCATATTTAGCAAAGACTGTAAAAGGAAGTGCTTGGGGTACAGGTCCAAGAGATTTTATGCGCAAATTCTTTGATTATGCCATTAGACAAGATGAAAACAAGAACTTCTATGATGACTATCTAGAACCATTGTTTTATGATGCTTTAAATCGAAATAGAGGTGAAGAAGGATATTGGACATATTTCCACTGCAGAATACCTTTTTTATCTGGAAGTTTATTTGAACCTATAAATAATTATGATTGGCAACATAGTGAATTTAAAATTCCTAACGAAATGTTTTCAAACAAGAAATCTAATAATGATTTAAATGGAACAGGTATACTTGATATATTTGATAGATACAATTTCACTATTAGTGAAGATGAACCAATGGAAAAAGAAGTTGCCATTGATCCAGAAATGTTAGGAAAAGTATTTGAAAACATGCTTGAAATTAAAGATAGAAAAGCTAAAGGGGCATTTTATACTCCAAGAGAAATTGTTCATTATATGTGTCAAGAAAGCTTAATAAATTATTTAACTAATAACACAGGTATAGCTTATAGTGCCATAAGAGATTTTATACTTTTTGGTGAGTACATAAAAAGTGAAGACACTAACAAAAATAATAATGCCGACTTGTTAATATCTAAAGAAATATACCAAGAAGATAATAATGGAAATATAATAACGAATCGATTAAATGAAATAGATAATTTACTAGCTAATATTAAGGTTGCAGACCCTTCGGTTGGCTCTGGTGCATTTCCTTTAGGTATGCTAAATGAAATAGTAAAAGCTAGGTCAACAATTACAGATTATCTATATAAGTACGAAAATCCTTATAGTAAAAGATTAATCTATAACAATGAAAGATCAGCTCACAGATTAAAAGTTGAAACTATTAAAAATTCAATTTTTGCAGTTGACATCGAGCCATCAGCAGTTGACATTGCAAAACTAAGATTATGGTTGTCATTAGTTATTGATGATGATATTAATCCAAATGCACAAAATGAATTAGAAGGACACAGAAATCCTTTGCCACTACCAAATCTTGAGTGTAATATTTTATGTGGTAATAGTTTAATTGATGAAATAAATGGACAAAAGTTAATAGAGTCATCTGAAATATTAGGAATTAATAAAGAGACTACTTTTTCAACTAACACTTTTAATATTTTGTTAGATAAATTATTAAGAGCAGAAGATAAACTCTTTAGTTGTTCTAATACTGAAGAAAAAGTGCTTCTAAAAAAAGAGATTGAAGACACCAAATTTGAAATAATAAAAATGCAAATGATTAATAATGGTAGTGGAAGCGAAGAAATTTTAAATGAAATAGATAATTCTAGAAACATGAGTTCAAAGCCATATATAGTATGGCAACTTGATTTTGCAAGAGTTTTCAGAGATAAAAAAGGTTTTGATATTGTTATAGGCAACCCTCCATATGGAATTGTATTTGATGAAAAAATAAAACCAATATATGAAAAAAATATAGAAGCTTTTAAAAGAAACAATGATTTATATGTGGCTTTTTATCACTACTCATTAGGACTTCTTAATAATCTTGGAGTATTGTCTTTTATAACTCCAAATACATTCTTAAATGGAGATTATTTTAAGAAACTAAGAGAAATTTTAAAATCAAATACTAAAATAATTAGCATTGTTGATTATAAAAATGTTCAAATTTTTGCTGACCCTACTGTATATGTTGCAATAGGTGTGTTTTTAAAATCCGTTTTTAAAGGTCAATATAGCTTTAAAATGAAAATTGCGCAAAGCTCTATTAATGATTTGATAGAAAAAAGTGTAACTATTTATGATACAACTAGTGAACCAATCAAGCCGATAAATGAATTATTCTCTAAAATTAAAAGTAGTGCTGACTTTATTCTAAGTGAAAGATATGATGTTAAAGATGTAGGGTTCAATTATTGGTCAAAAGGAAAAGGAAAACAAAGAAATGCTGTTTCTATTGGAGACCGAGTTTTATATTCTGGTCAAAAACAGAATCCATTAGATATTCCATATATAAAAGGAAGAGATATAGATAAGTATTATAAAGACATTCCAACTAACTATTTAAGAAACAACTATAAAGAATATTTAGAAGAAGGAATTGATACATTTAGATTTTCTAGCGATGTTATGGAAAATACTGAAAAAATAATATATAGACAAACCGCTAATAGAATCATTGCAACAATAGATGAGGACAAACTTTATAATGATAAAACTATACATTGCATAATTCCAAAAGAGAATGGAATCTCTAAATTATACTTGTTAGCATTATTGAATAGTAAATTATTTGAGTTTTTATATAGAGAATTATCACAAGAGAATGAAGGAAGGGCTTTTTCACAAGTAAAAACAGTTTATATTAAGCAATTACCTATTATTATAGCTTCAAACAAAGAAATAGAAACTATAGAAGAAATCGTGAAAAAAATGCTTGATAAAAGAAAAAATAATAGAGAAGCTGATATTAGTGACGAAGAAACAGAATTAAACAAACTTATATACAAAATATATGGTTTAGAACAAGATGATATTAAAAAAATTGAAAATGTCTAATAAATAATAAAAGGAGGATCCACTCAATCGAGTGAACCCTCTTTTCTTTTATCTAGAAATATCTAGAAATCAAGATTCAGGTCGACATTATTCGACAATAATCTTAGGTTTAAATTATCAAACCTATATAAACTAGACCTTCATTTGTGTTTAGATGCAATATGTAATCTCATAGATTCATCATTTGTATGGAATTAGAAAGGTCGGAAATCTAATTCCATTAAGATTGTTTGAAGTTTTTCAGTTGCAGAAAAGCCTCGAAACTCTCATAAAGACTTGAAGGAGTCATTAAAGAAATATCATTTTCATAATTAAAAATATCTATGAACTTATCAAAATATCTAGATTGACTAATATTGCAGAACGCTTGAGATATTTCTACGCATAGTTTAAGTCATACATTTGGAACTAGGTGCGTAGAATCAGGAATGCAACCTGTAGTTGTTCAAAGATTAATGGGGCATACAGATGTGTCAGTAACATTAAATACTTATACTTCTGTTTATGATAAATTTAAAGAACAAGAAATTGAAAAAGTTAATCAATACTATTTAAAAGAATTATTATATAACAATCAGCAAACGCTTGATAAAGGCGATTTTGAAACTGATGAATTCCTAGAACGCTTATAATTCAGCTAGGGTCTTGATTGGCATATTAAAAATTGAGTTCACGAGCTGTAATCTTAGATGCGTCTGGATTACAAAGAAACACAAATGGAGAGGTCATGGACCTCTCCATTTGTGCCAATAAAGTAAAAATTGGCACCTATTTTGGCACAAAAACTGAAAAAAGCTGAAAAGTGTTGAAAATAAAAAAAGACAGATTCTTTTGGCTACCGGATTTAGGTGACCACTTTCAACGTTTTTAAATTTTTCTCAAACAATAAAAATACCGCTAAGGCTACTGCCTTGGCGGTTTTATTTGGTTGCGGGGGTAGGACTCGAACCTACGACCTCAGGGTTATGAGCCCTGCGAGCTGCCAACTGCTCCACCCCGCGATGTCATCAACATTAATATTTTATAACTAAAATATTAATTTGTCAATAAAATTTGCTATATTAATTTATAAAGACTTGCAAAATAGGGATTTATAACTTAAAATAAAGGCAAATAAATAATTTTAGGAGGTATATATTATGACTCTTGATATGAGACTTTATGATGATCCTTTTGAACAAATAAAGAATGGAACTAAAAAAATAGAATTAAGACTTTATGATGAGAAGAGAGCTAATTTAAAATTAGGAGACAATATTGTATTTCATAGGGTAAATGACCCACAAGATACAGTTACAGTAAAAGTAACAGGACTACTAAGATATAATACTTTTGAAGAGTTATTTAATGATATTAATATGGATTTAGTAGCAATAACAGGAAGTTTAGCAGAAAAATTAGAAGTAGTACATAGAATTTATTCTTGGGAGAGAGAACAAGAATATGGTGTACTTGGAATCCATGTTGAATTAGTTTAATGTTAAAAGAATATAAAAACAAATACAGCCAGCTTCTGCTGGCTGTATCTGTTTTTTTGTTTTGTTTTTTTTGTTTTGTTTTTTCGTTCTTACTTGAAATAGAAATACTTTGCAAACTCAGTCTCGAACTCATTAGCTTTCTCAGCTGGAACCTCAACATGAAACTCTGCATAGACAAGAGAAGTTTCACTTAAAGGATTCTTATATTCAAGGACATTGCATCCCATAGAAGCTGCAGCATTGAGAAAATGAATGATTTTCGGAACATTTTCATTGTTTGAGAACTTGGAAGAGTTGAAATACTTCACGAGATTCTCAATTGTTGCCGGCTTATGAGCTTCAACATAGAATTGTGCAGATACTCCGATTTCTATTCTAACGAAATACTGCCGTTTGTCTTGGGTCTTGGATTCTTGTGCCATCTCACGGCTCCTTTCTTTGCTTGAAATACCTTACAAAGACATTTTGTATATGTCTATAG
>DGSM01000059.1 GCA_002393975.1 Clostridiales bacterium UBA4362 | reverse complement strand
CCAGGACATTGGTGTGAACAACAATATTTACCTGATAAGGTATTAGGAACAAAATATTTTATTCCAGATGAAAATATAGATCAAAGTGATTTCCAAGAAAAAGGAAATAAAAAAGAAAAGAATAGTAAAAAGAAAAAATAAAAAATAAAAAATAATAAATAAAATAAAATAAAAGAAAAGAAAAGAAAATAAAAGAAAAGAAAAATAGAGGTTCAATCTAATTGATTGAACCTCTTATAATTTTTTATTTATTTTTGTTATCTTTATTTTTTTCATCAGATACAACTTCTTTCATTGTACCTAAGCTTGCAAGTTGAGCTGTTGCATCAAATGGGATAAATACTTTATTAGCATCTCCGTTTGCTACATCTTTTAAAGTTTCAAGTGATTTTAATTGTACTAATTTCTCATCAGGTTTTGCTTCCATCATAGCACCATATACCATTTTAACTTCATCAGCTTTAGCTTCAGCAACTCTTCTTATAGCATCTGCTTCACCGGCAGCTTTTCTAATTTGAGCTTCTCTATCAGCATCAGCTTGAAGTATTGCAGCTTCTTTATCACCTTGAGCTTTAAGAATAGCAGCTTGTCTTTCTCCTTCAGCTTGAAGAACTGCAGCTCTCTTGTTACGCTCTGCGTTCATTTGTTTCTCCATGGCATCTCTAATATCTGGTGGAGGAGTAATATCTTGAATCTCAACACGATCGATTTTACATCCCCAATTATTAGTAGCATCATCCATGATAGCTCTTAATTTATCATTAATTGAATCTCTTGAACTAAAAGTTGAGTCTAAATCCATTTTACCAACAATATCTCTTATAGAAGTTACTGATAAGTATTCAATACCTTTCTTTAAGCTTTGAATCTTATATACAGCATCTGCTGGGTTAACTATACTATAGAAAACAACAGTGTTGATTGTAATGGTAACGTTATCCTTTGTGATAACTTCTTGAGGTGGTATATCCATAGTTTGTTGTTTTAAACTAACAATACTTCTTACATGATCTATAAAAGGAATGATTATTGTAAGACCAGCGTTAGCAACTTTATGGAATTTTCCTAAACGCTCTATAATATATACCTCAGACTCTCTAACTATTTTAACGCTCATAAAAACGAATAAAATGATTAGAGCAACTATTGCTATAGAAATCCAAATCCACATTTTATTTTCCTCCAAATAATAATATATATACTTCTTAAAAGTCTACAACTCTATTATAGCATAGAACAAAACAAAAATAAATAGATTTAATAAAATTGCAAATAATGTATTGTTATGGTAAGATTTTAAAAAATAATAAAGAAAGAGAAAATAAAAAATTGTTTTTTGATGATGAAATTGATGAAGTAAAAGAATTATCTTTAGAAGACGTTGAAAAAGAATATGCTGACAACAAAGAAGTAGAAAAAGATGAAGCAAAAGAAGAAAAACAAGACAATAGTAAGAAAAGCAAAAAGAAAAAAGATAATAAAAAAGGTAAAAGAAAAGTGAAAGAAAAGAAGAAAAAGAAAAATGGCTTCTTAAGATTTTTAAGAGGTTTTTTAATATTTCTAATTATATTAATTGTCATGGCCTTAGGAGTTGGCTATGCTTTCTACACTAGCAAATACAATCAAATGCAAGTAGAACAAATAGATGAGAACAATATAGGAATAGATGAAGAAGTAGATAAATCTCTAGATGCTACAGGATATAGAAACATAGTTATACTTGGAATTGATAGTAGAGCAGATGATTATGGCGTTGGAAATAGAAGTGATGGAATAATTATTGCAAGCTATAATAGCAAAACAAAGGTAGTAAAACTTACAAGTGTATATAGAGATACTTATGTTGATGTAGAAGAAAAGAAAACTACTAAACTAGATAAGATTACTCATGCATATTCATATGGTCAAGCAGAAAATACAATTAAATCACTAAATAAAGCATTAGATTTAAATATTAAAGAATATGTTACTTTAAACTTTGATGCAGTAGTAGATAGTGTAGATGCACTTGGTGGAATTAATATGAATATTACATCTGCAGAAGTTAAATACATTAATGGCTACATAGATGAAAACAATAGAGTTACAGGACATAATTCAAAACATATTACAGCTGCTGGCAATTATAATCTTGATGGAGTACAAGCTTTAGCATATATGAGAATTAGATATACTTCTGGTGGTGATTATAAAAGAGCAGAAAGACAAAGAACAGTTTTAAATAAGATGGCAGAGAAAGCTAAGACTTTAAGTATATCTCAATTAAACAATTTAGCTAATAAAATATTGCCACATGTGAAGACAAATATTACTAGTACAGAGATTATTAGTATGATCCCAGTTCTTTTGCAAGCAAATGTAGGAGACAGTATTGGCTTCCCATATGCAACTCAAGGAGCAACAATAGGAGGAGTATGGTATGGAATTCCTTGTACATTAGAAGCAAATGTTCAAAAATTCCATAGAGAAGTATTTGGTCAAAGTGATTATGTTCCTTCTGAAACTGTTAAAGATATGAGTCAAAGAATTGCAAGTAAATCAGGTTATACAACAAGCAAAGTGGAAGAATAGTAGAGCGGAGCTTTTTGAAACAAATGAAAAAAACACTAATTATAAAAAGAATAATTTATGGAGTATTGTTATTAGTAACATTTATTATGATATTTAAATTTTCAGCATCAAGTGGCAATGCTTCACATGGGATATCAACAGATGTAAGTGAATTTATAGCCAAAGTATTAAATGTATCAAATGAAAAAAGAAATGAGTTTGTGGAAACAATAGAACCATATATTAGAAAGATAGCTCATTTTTCTATATATGCATTCGTTGGTATATGGGAAATGCTATTTCTTAATACATTTAATATTTCAGATGAAAAGAAATTATTACTTGGTACATTAGTTGGAACAATATATGCAATAAGTGATGAACTACATCAAAGCTTTGTTCCAGGAAGAAGTGCACAAATTATAGATGTGGTTATAGATTCAGAAGGCAATTTACTTGGACTATTAGGCATACTTTTAATAATAATGTTAATAAAGAGATATAAAGAAAAAAGAAAAAATAAATAAAAAACGACAAAATAAAAAAATAAAATATACAATCTATAATAAAGAATAAATATTGATAATGGTGTAATGGAGAAATTCTAATGCCAAAAATAAATGATATTTTTCAAAGAATAGTTAATCGAATATTTAGAAAAAGTAACTACTTAATGCTTAGTAATGTTTCCAAAGAAAATTATGATAAATATCATAGTACATATGATACTTTAGCAAAAATATTTGGAGAATTAGATGACATAGATGCATTTTTAGTAGGAGGCATTTCTGCTGCTATACAAACAAACCAAGATTTGTATAGAAAAAATAGTGACATAGATATTATGTGCAATGAAGCAGATTTACCTAAGATAATAGAAAAGCTACAAGAAATTGGATATAAAGTAGAAGACAAAAGAGGAATAAATACTAATAATGTAATAGATTCAAATGGAGATTTTACAGTAGGATGCCATGATATAAATACTGTTATAAAAAATGGTAATTTATTAGGAGTAGGATTATTTGTATATAAGGTACAAGATAATGAAGTGATAAGACGCAGTTATGCCTTTGACGAAAGAACAGGTCAATATGTAGGAACTGAGAAAGTAATGCCAAAAGAATTATTTGACATGATTTATAGCAAAGAAGCAGTTAACTATAAAGGTATAAAGCTAAAATCACAATCAAAAGAGTATACTTATCTACAAAAAAGTAAAGGCGAAAGAGATAAAGACAAATTAGATGCTTCTATTATCGAGCCAACTTTAGATGAAAAATCTCAAGAGATAATTAAAAGAATTAAAGAATTAGAAACTAAAGTAAAAGAATATAAATTAGTGTTTGATAAAGAAGGAAAAGTAGTATCTAGAAAAAAGGAACCATCTATAGAAGATAAAATTAACAGCTATTTAAACTCATTATATATTAAGAGTTCTACAAAGACACCAGAAGAAATAATAAGCGATGTTTTAAAAAGTGATCAATATGAAAGAGCAAAAGCAAATCATCCTGAAATTGATTCTTTATTGAAAGGATGGCAAGAAAAAACTAAAGCTTATACATATAAAGACAAAATAAGATTAATTACTGAAGAGTATTCAAGAAAATTAAAACAATTTGATAAAAAAACGATAGATAATGCATTAGACTTCTTACAAAGGAGATATCAAAATCATGGAAGAAATAATGATGATATTGAATTAGATCCTGAAACAAAAAAGATATTTGAATTGATGAAAGAGTATCAACAATCAATAAAAAGCATTTTTGTTGATAATCACATTGAACTTACACATATAACATCTGTTGCTCCTGAAAGACTTGAAGGTGGAGTATTAAGAAAATCTATCGATCGAGCAAATAATTATGAGACTGAAAGAGTAGATGGGGTATTTGCATCTTCTAAGCCTGTTGATGGTAATAATCCTTACATAGCTCGTAATAGTTCAGGAATGATTAGATTAGGAAAGTCAGCATATATATATGGAAGTGATAATATAGAAGTTCAAGAAGATTCAGAAGGTAAGAAACATGCAATGCTAAGGGAGCCAAATTTTATTTATCACTTAAGCCCTGAAAAGTTTAATCCTGTATGTAATTTAACCCTAGATCAAAGAACTCATGAACCTATATTTGAATTTTCAGAAGAATGGATATCAGATTCCGAAATAGATATTTCAGATAAAAAGCAAGTAAGTAGTGTTGAGAAAGTTACAGATATAACAAGTTTGCTAGAACATTATACAATTCTATGTGATACCCAAAGCCAAGGCCTTGGAATAAGAGCAAGAACCTCAAAGACAAGGGGTGAAGCGATAAAATTTATAGAGGAAAGAATAAAAGATGGTAGTGTGAGAAATATAAACAAAGAGACAGGCATAAATGATAGAGATTTATCAAGTGTTGAAAGGTAATTCACAATAATAGACAAATGACAGAGTAAGCTAAAATAAAAGCTTACTCTATTTTTTTGAAAATAATGCTACGTCTTAAGTTACAATTTTATTACAATATTACACACTTATTAAATTAAGTTTTTAAGTAAAATCTTATATTGAATAAGCACTTTTTTTATAATAAAATATCAAGGAATAAGCGAAAAAAGTAAAAAAGCGCGAAAATATAAGGAGGCTATTTATTATGGCAACAATGAATCCATTAGAGCAAAAAGCTCGTTCATCATTTATAAAGGGCTTTATTATAGCTCTATTAATAGGTATATTAGCATCAGGAGGATTAGGATACAAAATTTATTTTATGAATAAAGCAGAAGAGGAAAGAGAGGCTAGACTTGTTACTGTTTATGCTCTTAAGACTGATGTAAAATCAGGAGAAAGTATGATTACATCTACAAGTTCTGATAATGGTCAAACAACAGATGTAATTACATCTGATATGTTTACTACTATAACACTTGATAAAGCTGCAGTACCAGCAGATGCTACAAATATGAAAGATTATATTAGTAATTTTTATTTAACTGACTCAAATGGAGTTCAATTACAAGCGGTAAAAGTTACTGATGAAAATGGACAAGAAACTGGCGAAATGTATGCTGGATATCCAGATCCTGATGATGGAATGATATATGAAGTTCAAAAAGAAACAACAGATAAAGGTAATAAATACTATTATACCAAACAAGTTGATGGAAGAGAGGAAAGAGTTGATCTTGATCTTACTCAACAGCCATACATAGCAAAAATAGATTTAAAGAAAAACACAATTGTTACACCATCTATGTTCGCTGCTTCAGATGAAAAAATAACTTCTGATATGAGAACAATAGAATTTAGTATGATTTCTTTACCATACGATTTGGAAAATGGAGACACAATTGATATAAGATTAAGACTTTCTACAGGTGCTGATTACATTGTATTAGCTAAGAAGAGAGTATCTATTCCATTAACAGAAGATGGATATAGCTCAAACACAATACAACTAGCATTAAGTGAAGGTGAAATATTAACTATGAATGCTGCATGCGTTGATGCTTACAGAATTGAAGGATGCAAATTCTACGCATTAAAATACACAGATCCTGGAATGCAAACAGCTGCAACTTTAACATATGCTCCTTCACAAGTAGTTCTTCAAACTATTCAAAATGATCCTAACATTGTTCAAGAAGCTAGAAATGCATTGATTACAAATTATTCAAATAACTATCAAAATTCAAGAACTGCTTTCAATGATGCACTTAGCTTAGTAGATCAAGAAGATCAACAAGATGCAGTTGTTTCTGGTACAAATAGTGAAATAAAGACAGAAAGCAAGTTAAGAGAAGGATATTTAGCAACAGTACAATCTACAGATTAATAGAATAAAAATGGTTAATGGGTTCCATTAAAAAACCCAAATTTATTCAAAGGATAAAAGAGTTGGAACAAATAGGTTTTATAGGTGCTTTTGACAAAAAGGACATAATTTTAAACGTTGGCAAAACCATTGCTTTTTGTGGCAAGCGTACACTTATTGTCGATGCTACATCATTGCAACGCTTGAAGTATATTGTGCCATCTACACAAAATGGAAATACTCCAACTTATGTTAGTGAATACCAAGGCATGGATGTTGCTTTGGGTTTCATGAATTTAATGCAAATTCAAACATATCTTGGAAAACAACTTGATTATGATTTTGTTTTAGTTGACACTGACAATGCTCAAACAATGAATTCTTTTATGGTTCCAAAAATGAAGAGGGTTTTCTTCTGCACATCATATGATATTTATGATACTAGAAGAGGGGCAGAACTACTTAGATTTGTACAAACCCCACTTAGAATAACAAAACTTGTTATTTCACCTGACTTATCGGCACCACAAAAAGACTTATTGAACAATATAATTAAAAAGATGCCAACTATTTCATGGGCAGATGAACAAGTAATTATAGCTGATGAAATGGCAGATAGAAGAAATACATTAGAGAATCAATTAACAAATAGATTATTAATGAAAAAATATACAGAAAACTACAAGGCTGGTATAGAATATACAGCTGCATTATCTGCAGATGGAATTATAGATCAAAGTCAGATAAGAAGAGCATTAGCAAAATTATAATACAAAAGAAAAATAGAAAGGAATCAAATAATGTCAATAGTTACATTTGCTAACCTAAGTCAATATGAAACTGGCCAAACTATGATGGCTGCAGCTGTTGCGTGTTATTTAGGAATAGAACATAATTATAAAACTCTACTTTTGACTACTGATTTTAATGATAAAACTCTAGAAAATTGCTTTTGGAATGGATATCAAAAAGAAAGATTTACAAACATATTATCTAGAGGAACCAATATAGGAAATGATAGTGGTATGGAGGGATTACTAAGAACTTTCAATAGTAACCATGCTTCTGGCCAAGCTATTGCTTCTTATGCAAAACCAGTTTTAAAAGATCACTTAGATTTGATTCCTGCAGCTAAAACAAAAGATTTTAAAGAATTCTTAAATATGTCTAATTTATTTTCACAAATATGTACAGTTGGAATGACATATTATGATGTAATTATAGTAGATTTATATAGAAATCTACCTGAAGAATTAAAAAAGAAAATAATGGATATGTCTATGCTGACTTTAGTAGGTATTAGACAAAATTATGGATCTATCAAAGAATATGATGACTTAAGAAAAAATAACCCATATTTTGCTACAAACAAAATGGGATGCTATATGAGTAGATATGATAACAATTCAAAATTTTCTCAAAAGAATGTTGAAAGATTTTTAGGATCAAAAACTTCACCTTATATTGTTAATTACAATACATTATTTGCTGATAGGGCAAGTGAGGGTGGAATACTAGATTATATATTACAAGCAAGAACTCTTACAAATGAAGACTCACCAGATTTTCAATTTTTCAAGACATTAAAAGAAACATCTGAAAGAATTGATAAAACTAGAAGAGATGTTGAATTTAGACGTATATAAAATAGGCTAGAGAAAGGAGATACTTTTCGATGATAGTCAATGCAATTTTAATATTTGCAGTAGCAGCTTTAGTTATTGCTTTCGTTGTGAAGAAACTAAAAGAAAAGAAATCACAAGAAGAAGAAGTAGAAGTTGTCCAAGATGATAAAACATATACTCTTGAACAAATGATTACTTTCGTAAAAAGAAGAATGGATGAAATAACTAAAGTTAATTTATATGACTTAGGACTTTCAGAAGAGGAATTAAAAAGAAGGAAAAATAAGAAATATGAATTAAAGAAAGCTCTTAAAGGTTGTACTTATGGAGATGTTAATGACAAGAAATATGTTAAAGAGCTTATTTTTGATTTACTTTCAAAAGAATATCATTGCGATGAAACTAACATTTCTATGGCAATTCCTTTTGACGTACCTTCATTATTAACTCCACAAGATAAATTTGATATTATCATTTATATGTATAAAAAAGATTTTGGATATGAAGCATTAGGAGAATTAATCAAGAAATATCATTTAGCAGATCTTAAATATACAGAAGGAGAAGCTAAACCTTCATATGTTATAACACCAGAAGAAATATCAGATATTTATGAAAAAGAGAATTATACTTTAACTTTTGATGATAAATTAAATGTTGTAGTTCAAAGAATATATCAAAAATACAAAGGATACAGCTCTATAGATGAAGTTAGAGATATGAACATAGATGGTGTATCTGGAGGTATTTCTGGTCTTCCTGAGAGCTTCTTAGCACAGGTTGCACAAACTGATTCATCAGTTCTAAACCAAGTTATGGATCATAAAGTTCCTAGAGCTTGTGATGCTATTTGGATCATGTATTCTGGTAAATCTATTCGTTTGGCATTTTTATCATTTGGTTCTGAAGCAGAACTTAAAAGAGTTTGTCAGAACATTTATAAATATAATAACCCTGGACAGTTATCAGATAGTAACGGTTTCAAGATTAATGAAATGAAAGACGGTTCTCGTGTCGTTGTTGTAAGACCTACTTTCTCAGAAACATGGGGCTTCTTCGTAAGAAAATTCGACGTTAAGAGAGCAGCGCTAGAACAATTATATCCAGGTGAAGATGAAGTTATTAATCTACTTCAATTCTTAGTAAAAGGAGCAAGAATCCTTGCACTTACAGGTCAGCAGGGTTGTGGTAAAACAACACTACTTATGGCCATGATTGAAAATATATATGAAACACTTAATATCCGTGTTCAGGAAACTGCTTTCGAGTTGCACTTAAGAAAAATATATCCTACACGTAACATATTATCATTTAGAGAAACTGAAACTGTTTCTGGACAGGCTGGTCTAGATGTTCAGAAAAAGACTGACGGTGATGTTAACATCATAGGTGAGGTTGCGACCGACGAGGTTGCTTCATGGATGATTCAGGCTGCACAGGTTGCATCTAAATTCACATTATTTACTCACCACGCTAAAACATT